>JANXVP010000182.1 GCA_025351615.1 Ramlibacter sp.
GGCCACACCGCGCTGGTGCTGGCTTTGCTCCTCGCCTTGGCGGGTCGAGCACCCGGCCTCGATTGACGCCGCGCCCCGGCATGCTTCAATGCGGTGATGACTGCCTCTTCCTGGCGTTGGTCCGACGCTCGCTTCATGCTCATCCTGATGCTGCCGGGCCTGACCCTGCTCAATCTGGGGCAGCACCCGGGCAACATGTTCTGGGGGGCCGCGACCGTCTGGGCCGTCATCGCCGTGGTCGATACCTGGTGGCCCGGCGCGCAGCGTTCACCGCCGCCCGTGGGGCCGCAGCCCTGGCTGCCCTGGCTGCTGCGCTTGTACGTGCCGCTGCAACTGGCGTTGCTGGTGGCCGGCCTCGCGGCCGCGCCGCGCAGCAGCTGGCTGGAACTGGCGGGCATGGCCTTCGCCGTGGGCTTCGTCACCGGCGGACAGGGCATCACCTTCGCCCACGAACTGGGGCACAGCCGCAGCCGGATTGACCGTGCGCTGGCCTGGACGCTGATGACGAGCGTCAACTACAGCCACTTCATGGTGGAGCATTACCGCGGCCACCATGCGCGCGCCGCCACCTGGGACGATCCGGCCAGCGCCCGACGCGGCGAGAGCCTGTGGCGCTTCCTGCCGCGGACCCTGGCCGGGAGCTTCGTCGATGGCTGGCGGCTCGAAGCGAAGCAACTGAAGCGCACCGGCCGCACGTGGCTGGCCAGTCCGCTGGCCTGGTGCTGCGCACTGAACCTCGCCTTCGTCCTGGCGCTCGCGGCGACGGGCAGCACGAAGATGCTGGCGTTCTGGCTGGGGCAGTCGGCGTTCGCCATCCTGTTGCTGGAAACGGTGAATTACGTCGAGCACTACGGCCTGCAGCGCGCGGTCAGTGCGGACGGCAAGCGCGAGCCGTTCGGCGTGGGGCACGCGTGGAATGCCGACCATGTCCTGAGCAACAGTGTGCTGGCCAATCTCCAGCGCCACTCGGACCACCACATGCACGCGTGGACGCCCTATCCCGAGCTGCAGGCGCTGCCGGGGCCGCAGCTGCCCACCGGCTACGCGGGTTGCGTCCTGCTGGCCGCCGTGCCGCCGCTATGGTTCGCCGCGATGGACCGGCGGCTGGCCACCGCCGCAGCGGTCACCGCGGCGGGCCCGGCGCTGGGGTAGAACTCACAGCATTGCCAGCGGCACCGGCCCCTTCGGCGGCGGGAACAGCGTGTCGAGTTCGGTCAGCGCCGCGGCATCCAGCGGACGCTCCAGGGCCTCGACGTTTTCCTCGAGCCGCGCGCGGCTGGCTGTCTTGGGGATGGCGATCACGTCGTCCAGGGACAGCAACCAGGCCAGCGCCACCTGCGCGGGCGTCCGGCCGTGGCGTGCGGCGAACTGCACCAAGCGCCGGTCCGCGACCAGCCGGCCCTGTTCGATCGGCGAGTACGCCATCAGCGGAATGCCTTGCTGGCGAAGCCAGGGCAGCAGGTCGTATTCGATGCCGCGGCGCGTGAGGTTGTACAGCAGCTGGTCGACCTGGACCCTGTCCCCGCCGGGCAGGCTCCGCAACTCACGCATGTCGGACAGGTCGAGGTTGCTGACGCCGAACTCGCGGATCAGCCCGGCGCGCTGCAGGTCGCCGAAAGCCTCCAGCGTTTCCTCCAGCGGCACGCTGCCGGCCCAGTGCAGCAAATAAAGGTCGAGGTGGTCGGTCCGCAGCCGCCGCAGGCTGTTCTCGCAGGCCTTGCGCATCGACTTGCGCGACGCGTTGTGCGGATAGACCTTGCTCACCAGGAACACCTGGTCGCGCCGGCCGGCGATCGCTTCGCCGACCAAACTTTCGGCCAGCCCGTCGCCGTACATTTCCGCGCTGTCGACGACGGTCAGTCCGAGGTCGAGCCCGCGCTGCAGCGTCGCGAGCTCCGCCACCCGCAAGGCGGGCACTTCGCCCATTTTCCAGGTGCCCAGGCCCAGGGCGGGCACCTGCTGGCCGCAGGGTAAGCGAACGGTTTTCATGGCATGCAACCTCTCATGAATCGGTTATGCCAGAAACCCGAGTGAATCGGGGTGCGGCGTAACTGGTTGTCATTGCCGGCCCGGCAGGCAAGCTCCAGGGCTCCGGTATCATCTGAGCCGTCCCCGCCGGGGCTTCGTTTTCCTGCCAACGCCAGCCTTTTCCCTAGAGCCAAGTGCGCCTTAATTCCATCAAGTTATCGGGGTTCAAGTCCTTCGCCGAACCCACCAACTTCATGTTGCCGGGGCAGCTGGTGGGCGTGGTCGGCCCTAACGGCTGCGGCAAGTCCAACATCATGGACGCCGTGCGGTGGGTGCTGGGCGAATCGCGCGCCAGCGAACTGCGCGGCGAGTCGATGCAGGACGTGATCTTCAACGGAACCAACACCCGCAAACCGTCGTCGCGCTCGTCGGTGGAACTGGTGTTCGACAACGCCGATCACCGCGCCGGCGGCCAGTGGGGGCAGTTCGCCGAGATCGCCGTCAAGCGCGTGCTCACGCGTGACGGCACCAGCAGCTACTACATCAACAACCAGCCGGTGCGCCGCCGCGACGTGCAGGACGTTTTCCTGGGCACGGGCCTGGGCCCGCGCGCCTACGCCATCATCGGCCAGGGCACGATCAGCCGCATCATCGAATCGAAGCCCGAGGAACTGCGCCTGTTCCTGGAGGAGGCGGCGGGCGTCTCCAAGTACAAGGAGCGCCGGCGCGAGACCGAGAACCGCCTCGGCGACACTCGCGAGAACCTGACCCGGGTCGAGGACATCCTGCGCGAACTGAACAGCAACCTCGACAAGCTGGAAAAGCAGGCCGAGGTGGCGCAGAAGCACAACGAGTGGCAGTTCCAGGCCACGCGCAGGCAGCACCAGCTCTGGTTTCTCAAGCGCGCCGAGAGCGAAGTAGATCAGGGCCGGGTGAAGGCCGACACCGAGAAGGCCGTCAACGACCTCGAGTCGCGCGTCGCCGATCTGCGCCGGATCGAGAGCGATCTGGAAACCATCCGGCAGGCGCACTACGCCGCCGGCGACCAGGTCAACCAGGCCCAGGGCCAGCTCTATGAAGCCAGCGCCGAAGTCGGCCGGCTGGAAGCCGAGATCCGCTTCGTGGTCGAGGGCCGGCAGCGGGTCGAGCAGCGGCTGGCGCAATTGAAGGAACAGACCGCGCAGTGGGCCGGTCGCAAGGACGACGCCGCGGCCGAAATCGAGACGCTGGCCGGGCAGGGTGTGGAAGCCGAGGAAAAGGCGATCCTGCTTGCGGCCCAGGTCGAAGAGCAGGCGCATCAGCTGCCGGACCTGGAAGATGCATTGCGCCAGGCCCAGGCCAGGTCCACCGAACAGCGGACCAGCGTGGCCCAGGTGCAGCAGCAGATCCAGGTGCTGGCCGCCGACCAGCGCAGCATCGAGGAGCAGTCGCGCGCCTTGAACCTGCGCCGCGAAAAGCTGGCTGCCGATCGCAACGCGCTGGCCGCCCCCGACGAGGTGCGCCTGACCAACCTCCAGGCGCAGCTGGCGACGGCCCATGAAGCGGCCGAGACCGCCGAGGGCCGGCTGCACGAACTGCAGGAGCAGGTGCCGCAACTCGACGACGACCGGCGCGCGCGCCAGCAGGCCGTCAACAGCGAAGGTGGCAAGCAGGCCGACCTGTCGGCGCGCATGGAAGCGCTCAAGGCCTTGCAGGAAAAGGTCAAGACTGACGGCAAGCTGCGGCCCTGGCTGACCAAGCATGGCCTGGACGGCCTGCAGGGACTGTGGAGCCGCATCCACATCGAGCAGGGCTGGGAGAATGCGCTGGAAGGGGCCTTGCGCGAGCGCATGAATTCGCTGGAAGTGTCGCGACTGGAGCTGGTGCGCGCCTTCGGCAACGACGCACCTCCCGCCAAGCTGGCCTTCTACAGCCCGCCGCAGGCCGGCGCGCCCGAAGCGGCTTCCGCCTTGCCCCGGCTGGCCGACCTGCTGCGCCTGAACGACGCCGGCCAGAAGGCGCTGCTGGTCGACTGGCTGCACGGTTGCTACACCGCCGCTAGCTTCGAGGAAGCGCTGGAGGCTCGCGCCAGGCTGCAGGCCGGCGAAGCGATCTATGTCAAGAGCGGCCACGCCGTCACCGCCCACAGCGTGAGCTTCTATGCCCAGGATTCGGAGCAGGCCGGCCTGCTGGCCCGCCAGCAGGAAATCGAGAACCTCGAAAAGCAGTTGCGGGCACAGCACCTCATCACGGAAGAAGCGCGCTCGGCGCTGGTGCGCGCCGAAGTCGCGTACACCGATGCGTCGCAGCGGCTGGTGCTGGCACGGCGCGAGGCGGCCGAGACCCAGAGCAAGTCGCACGAACTGCAGGTCGAGACGCTGCGCCTGACCCAGCTGGC
>JANXVP010000185.1 GCA_025351615.1 Ramlibacter sp.
GGGTGTAACCATCCCGGGGCTGCCGCGCGACGTAAGCCGTGCCCAGATTGCCCCCGGCCCCCTGCCTGTTCTCCACGATGACGGGGCTTGCGAAAGTCACCGCCAGCTTTTGCGCCAGTGCCCGGCCGATCACGTCGTTCGCGCCGCCCGGTGCCTGGGGCACGATGATGGTGATGACCTTGGAAGGGTAAGGTTCAGCCGCGCGAGCGGCACCGCCCCAGAAGAAAGGAGCGGCCAGCGACGCCGCCCCGGCGATGATTTTCCGTCTTGAGGCCATGTTGTCTCCTGCAATGGCGAACCGCAATCATGCACTCGCGACCCGCCGTGCAAACGCGGCCGCCCCGCTGGCAGAACCGCTGAGCGGAAAGAACACCGCGGACTGGATGTCGTCCTTGCGGCTGAAGGCCCTTGAATGCAGCAGGCTTGCCCACTTGTCATCCGCTCTAACCACGGCCGGAGCCAATGATGAAAGGTTGTTGGTATTGTTCTGGCGGGTCAGCCGCAAAGATCTGCGCTTCCTGTGGTTCGCACTGCGGCATCCATTGCGTCCCGGCTGGCTGATGCCGGCCCGGACACCCTGTGCCCTAGAAATTCAACCCCAGCCACTGCTGGACTTGCTGGTGCAGGTCGCCCTGAAAATCGGCCGGGGTCCCGTCCGCAGTGACCTGTCCCAGGCTCAGCACGTAAATCCGGTCGGACATCCGGACCACTCGCCGCACGTTGTGGTCGATCAGCAGGATGCCCATTTGCGCCTGCGCAAATTTCTCGATCCAGACAAAGACTTCTTCCGACACCCTTGGCGACAGGCCGATGCTGGGCTCGTCGATCAGGCACAACCTGGGTTTCTGCAGCCAGGCCTTGGCGAATTCCACCTGTTTCTGCTGCCCGCCCGACAGACCCCCGACCGCTTGCTGGCGCTTCTGGTGCAGCACTGGAAACAGCGCAAACACCTCCTGAAGCCGGGTTTGCGCGACCTGGGCAAACTGCTTTCGCCGCCCCAGCAGCGGCAACAATAAATTGTCCTGCACTGAAAGATACGGAAACAAGCTCGATTCCTGGGGAATGCAGCAGATTCCGAGATCGATCAGCTGGTGCGGCGCAATGCCGGAAATATCCTTGCCTTCATACGAGATCGTGCCCGACTTGGGCGGCAGGAAACCGCAGATGGTTTTGATGATGGTGGACTTGCCGGCGCCATTCAAGCCGATCAAACCCGTGATTTTGCCCGCGTCGACCCGCAGGCAAATTTCGCGCAGCACATCGATGTCCTGTGCGTAGCCCGCTGTGACGTCGCGCAGCTCGAGCAGTGCCGGAGTTTGGACCTGGCTCATTGAAGAACGTCCTGGTTTGCCGGCTGCTCAGGGCCGTCATGGGCGTCACTGTTGCCAAGGTAGGCTTCGATCACCTGGTGGTTCTGCAGAACCGAGCGGATTTCGCCCACGGCGATCACCCGCCCTGCATTCATGCAAACCGCGCGCTGGCATAGGTCCACGATGATAGGCATGTCGTGACTCACCAGCAGGAAGGTGTGCCCCTGCGCATGGCGGGAGCGGATAAAGTTCGCCATCACCTCGCGCATGACCGGATGCACCGCGGCGAAGGGTTCATCCAGCAACGCGATCAGCGGCGGCTCGATGAAACACATGCCGAATTCCAGCAGCTTGCGTTGACCGCCGGACAATTGGCCCGCGTTCAGATACTGCACCGGCCCTAACGTCAGCTCTTCGACCAAGGCCTGCGCGCGCTGGCTGGACGCGTGCTCCGACAAGCCCCGGGCCATGCCGGCGGTCAACAGGTTGTCGAACGCGGACATTCGTCCGAAGACCCGCGTCATCTGGAACATGCGCAACACCCCGCGCTGGGCCAGTCGATCCGGCGACATCCCCGTGATGGTTTCGCCACGCATCTTCACCTGGCCTGCCGCGGGCAGCAGAAAACCGGACAAGAGATTCAACACAGTGGTCTTGCCCGAGCCGTTGGGTCCGATCAAGCCGAGAATTTCCCCCTGCTCAACGTCGAAACTCACGTTGTCGACGGCGGCGACGCCACCGAAATGCGCGAACAGTCCTTCGATCGAGAGCAGACTCACGGCCGTCGTCCCTGCAGCCGGGCCGCAATGCTGCCCCACAGCCCGCCGGGAATGTAGCGCGCAAAAACAATCACCAGCAGGGCAAAGACGATCATCTGGATGTCGCCGAATCCGCGCAGCCATTCCGAGCCAAGATAGATGAGCACAGCGCCGAGGATGGCGCCGGTCAGCGATCCCATGCCTCCGATGACCACCATCGAGAGGATCAGTCCGGTTTGCTGCAGCAGCCCCAGCTCAGGGCTGACCAGCTGGCTGAACGTGCCATACAGCGAGCCCGCCAGGCCACAGATGGAGCATGAGGCACAGAACGCGATCATCTTGATCCGCACGACAGGGATGCCGCGGCTTTCGGCGCCGACCGGATCGTCGCGCACCGCCATCATGAAGCGTCCCAGCTTTCCCTGGAGCATCCAGTAGATGAACGCAAGGACCGCCAGCAGGGCAAGCACAAAAATATAGTAGTAGGCAAGACGGTTGTCTGTCAGCGTGGCCACATGCATGCCTTGGTCGCCGCGCGTGAATTCGTGGGAATTTCCGATCGCGACACGGGCGATCTCGGCGAAGGCCAGGGTCGTGAGAGACAAATAAGGCCCGCTGAGATTGAGCACCAGCTTGCCGAGCATCAGGCCGAGCAAGCCGGTGATCAGGATCGCCGCCGGGATGCCAAGCGCCAGCGGGACTTGCCAGTAGTGGTCCAGCAAGGCCGTGGCGTAGGCCCCAACCATTGCAAATGCCGCCGGCGCCAGCGAGAACTGGCCGGCATAGCCGGCCAGCAGGTTCCATCCGAGGGCGAGCATCGCAAAATAAATGCTGACGAGGATGATGCCGAGCGCATAAGGACCGTGAACAATCAACGGCGCCAGCGCAATGGCGGCGATGACGACCAACGCGGCCCGAACATCGAAACGCAGCCGCTGCCGCCAGAGATTGTTGACGGGCTTCATCGGTGACGCTAGACCTGCCGGCCCTTTTCGCCGAACAAGCCTTGCGGCCTGAACAGCAGCACCAGCACCAGGATGATCAAGCCGAAAGCATCGCGGTAGTCGTAAGAAATATAGACCGAGAAGAAGGCTTCGCTCACTCCCAGGATCAGGGCCGCAAGCATCGCGCCCCAGATCGACCCCATGCCACCCAGAACGACAATCACATAAGACTTCACCGCCGGAAAGGCCCCGATATCGGGCGAGGGATTGACCAGCGGCGCCAGCAGTGCGCCCGACAGCGCAGCCAGCAAACCGGAAATCACGAAGATCAGGCTGGTGGTGCGCGTCGCATCGATACCGGCCAGCGATGCGCCGAGCCGGTTCTGCGCCACTGCCTGGATCTGCTTGCCCCAGACCGAACGCTTGATGAACAGCGCCAAGCCGATCATCAACAGCACCGACACCACACAGGCGATCGCTTTCTGGCCCGTCAGCATGATGGGGCCGAGTGCGAAACGGTTGACGTCGATCAGCGCCGGGCCACGGAACGAATAGGGGCCCACGATCTTGTCGACAAGATTGATCAGGAGCAGCGAGAGGCCGAAGGTCACGACGACGGCGTATTCGTCCTTCATCAGTCCCCAACTGGCATAGCCTTGGTAGAGCGGCCGCATCAGCAGGCGCTCGACCAGCCAGCCGAGCATCGCGCCGGCCAAGGCGGCGCAAGGCAGGGCGAGCCAGGGCGGCACCCCGAGCTTGAGCGCAATCAGGATGTAGGTATAGGCGCCGACCATGAAGAATTCGCCATGGGCGAAATTGACGATCTTCAGTACCCCGAAAATCATCGCCAGCCCGACCGCCATCAGCGCATAGAAGCAGCCGTAGATCAAGCCATTGACCAGCAGGTCGAACGCCAGCATTGCGCCTCGCTTGCCTGAGCCGGGCTTACTTCGCCGGACGGACGATCTTGGC
>JANXVP010000201.1 GCA_025351615.1 Ramlibacter sp.
AGCGAATGGACGGCGATGTCGGCGCGGCCCTCTTCCAGTGCCAGCTCGAGCTCCTTGACAAACAGGCCCTTGCCGCCGACCTTGCTCAGGCTGCGGTCGAGAATCTGGTCACCGCGGGTCGTCATTCCCAACAAGGAAACCACGTGACCGCGCCGCTCGAGTAAAGCCTTGACATGCTCCGCCTGCCACAGCGCCAGGCGGCTTTCGCGGGTGGCGATGACCAGCTTGCTCAAAGTACGGCACCTGCAGGATTCGAATGGGGAAGGCCGATGCTAGCATGGGCATTGCCTTTTATTTGAGCACTTGCAGGAAAGCCGATCCATGTCCCCTTCTCCGCCGGCTTCTCCATCGCGGCGCGCGAAAGACAATGAACGACCGCTGGTCGAGGACATCCGGCTGCTCGGCCGGATCCTGGGAGACGTGATCCGCGACCAGGAAGGCGTGGCTGCCTACGAGCTGGTCGAGCGCGTGCGCAAACTGTCGGTCGCCTTTCGCCGCGACGCCGACGCCCAGGCGGACCAGGCGCTCAAGCGGCTGCTCAAGTCGCTGTCGGGCGAGCAGACGGTGCGCGTGATCCGCGCCTTCACCTACTTCAGCCATCTGGCCAACCTCGCCGAGGACCGCCATCACATCCGTCGCCGCGTGCTGCACGAGCGTGCGGGGGAGGCCCAGGCAGGAAGCATCGAGGTCGCGCTGGCGCGCCTGCGCGGGGCGGGCATCTCGCCGCACACCATCTCGCAGGCACTGGCGCAGGCCCACCTGTCGCCGGTGCTCACCGCGCACCCCACCGAAGTCCAGCGCAAGAGCATCCTGGACGCGGAGCGCGACATCGCGAACCTGCTGGTCGCACGCGACGAGATCAGGTTGCACACGTTGCCCAGGGACGCGCTGGCGCCGCGCGAGCTCGCCGCCAACGAACTGCAGATCCGCGCGCGCGTGCTCCAGCTCTGGCAAACCCGCTTGCTGCGCTTCACCCGTCTGACGGTGGCCGACGAGATCGAGAACGCGCTGAGCTACTATGAAACCACGTTCCTGCGTGAGATCCCCAGGCTTTACGCCAGCCTGGAACGGGAGCTTGGCCAGCAACCGGTGGCGAGCTTCCTGCGCATGGGCCAGTGGATTGGCGGCGACCGCGACGGCAATCCAAACGTGAGCGCGCAGACGCTAGCCTACGCCTTGCGGCGCCAGGCAGAAGTCGCCCTGCGCCACTATCTGACCGAGGTCCACTACCTCGGGGGCGAACTGTCGCTCTCGGCCATGCTGGTCGACGTGAGCCCGCAAATGCAGGCCCTTGCCGCGCGCTCCCCCGACACCAACGAACATCGCCAGGACGAGCCCTACCGGCGTGCCCTGACCGGAATCTACGCGCGCCTGGCCGCGACGTTGAAGGCGCTCACCGGCGGCGAGGCGGCGCGGCATGCGGTGGCGCCGCAGAATCCCTATCCACGCGCCGAGGACTTCCTGGCCGATCTGCAAACCATTCGCGCATCGCTGCTGGCGCATCACGCGCAGGCCCTGGTGGCGCAGCGGCTGCATCCGCTGGTTCGGGCCGTGGAGGTCTTCGGTTTCCATCTCGCGACCGTCGACCTGCGGCAAAGCTCGGACCAGCACGAACTGGTGGTTTCGGAACTGCTCGCGACAGCCCGGATCGAGGCAAATTACAGCCAGCTGGCCGAGAACGACAAGCGCGTGCTGCTGGAAAAACTGCTGGCCGACGCAAGGCCTTTGCGCGTCGTGGGCGCCGTTTATTCACAGCACAGCCGCAACGAGCTCGCCATTTTCGAAATGGCCAAGCGGATGCGGGAGCAGTACGGCACGCATGCCATCCGTCACTACATCATCAGCCACACAGAGGCCGTCAGCGACCTGCTCGAAGTGATGCTGTTGCAAAAGGAGGCCGGATTGCTGACCGGGACGCTCGACGCGACAGCCACGGCTGACCTGATCGTCGTGCCACTGTTCGAAACCATCGGGGACCTGCGCAACGCGGCGCCGATCATGCGCGAGTTCTACGCCCTGCCCGGAATCGCGGATTTGGTGCGGCGCTCGGGCGCCGAACAGGAGATCATGCTCGGCTACAGCGACAGCAACAAAGACGGCGGCATCTTCACCAGCAACTGGGAGCTGTACCGCGCCGAAATCGCGCTGGTCAAGTTGTTCGACGGACTCGCCAATTCACACAATATCCAGCTGCGGATGTTCCACGGCCGGGGCGGCACGGTGGGGCGTGGCGGCGGCCCGAGCTATGAAGCGATCCTTGCGCAGCCCCCAGGCACAGTGCGCGGCCAGTTGCGCGTGACCGAACAGGGCGAGGTCATCGGGTCCAAGTACGCGAATCCCGAGATCGGCCGACGCAACCTGGAGACCCTGGTCGCCGCGACGCTCGAAGCCACGCTGCTGCAACCCGCCAAAACCGCGCCGCCGACTTTCCTGCGCGCAGCGGAAAAGTTGTCGCAGTCCAGCATGACCGCCTACCACGCGCTGGTTTACGAGACTCCAGGCTTCACCGAATACTTTTTCGATGCGACGCCGATTCGCGAAATCGCGGAACTCAACATCGGCTCCCGGCCGTCCTCGCGCAAACCGTCGCAGCGCATCGAAGATCTGCGCGCCATCCCCTGGAGTTTCAGCTGGGGCCAGTGCCGGCTCACTCTGCCTGGCTGGTACGGCTTTGGCACGGCGGTGCAGGAGTACCTGGCAAACACCCCGCCGCAAACCCGGGCCGAAGGCCTCGCGTTGCTGCGCAGGATGGACCGCCAGTGGCCGTTCTTCCGTACCCTGCTGTCCAACATGGACATGGTGCTGGCCAAGAGCGACCTGGCGCTGGCCTCCCGCTACGCTGGCCTGGTCAGCGATGCGCGGCTGCGCAAACGGGTCTTTTCGCTGATCGAGGCGGAGTGGCATCGGACCTCGCAGGCCTTGCAGCTGATCACCGGGAACAAGCAGCGGCTGGCCGGCAATCCGGGCCTTCAGCAGTCGATCCGGCACCGCTTTCCGTACATCGATCCGCTGCATCACCTGCAGGTGGAACTGGTGCGGCGCCACCGTGCGGGACGGGTGGACGAGCGCACCCAGCGCGGCATCCACATCTCGATCAACGGCATCGCCGCCGGTTTGCGCAACACCGGCTGAGCATGGCGTGGGACAGCTCCTACACCGCGCTTCGTCTTGTCTGATAGAAGTTCCCCATCAGACGCGTAACATCAGTCTTTTAGCGATGGAAAGTGACGGGCCGCAAGCAGCGCGGCGGGCTCGTCCGGCGCACCCCAACGGAGTTGACTATGACGAGAGCAAACGCGCAGGCGCAATTGTCTGCAACCGGCAATCACGGCGTTTCCGCCGATACACTGGCCTTGGCGTCACACATGAACGACTGCGAACGCTCGCACGGCCCGTTCTTCCACCTGCGCTGCGGGGTCGATAGTGTGCGGGCGCTGGCCTCGGGGCGCATTGTCACAACTGGCGCGGTGTTCGTCGCGGCCGGACTGTGCCTGTTGCTGGCGCTGGCCTGAAAACGGCCGATCGGTCGGCCATCGACTGGCTAGAGGCCCTAACACCCTACACACGCGAGATCCTGCAGACGGCAGGCGAGACCGAGCCGCCGATCCGCGCGGAACTGTTTGGAATTCACCGTTTCGAGGAACATGGTCGCAGCCTCGCACTGGCGCAGGTAATCCAGGACAGCACGGTCCGCGAAGGCCGGCCATTTTTCCCGCGGGTCGAAACCAACCTGCAGGCGCTGCG
>JANXVP010000233.1 GCA_025351615.1 Ramlibacter sp.
GGCATTCCAGGAATTGCGGCTAACCCCACCAACACGGTTCGATGACAGGGCCAAAAAAATCCCCGCAAGCAACGTGTGCTTGCGGGGACGAATCAGGGGTTGCCGCGGGCGGGCGCCCGGGCATGGGCTCCCGCACTCTCAGCGGGAATGGGTGTCCTGCTTCGTCACTGCAGAGACAAGCTCCGTTGATGCGACGATGGTGACGCAGACGTGCTGCGGCACTGGCAGCTCCTCCACGGTGACCTCTGCGGGCGACAGCAAGCTGCTCGCCAGCATGCAGGCTTCCTGGCGCAGCCTGTGCGGAGACATGTTCTTGGCCGCGTCGCCACGGACGTCAATCTCCCCCACCAGCGACCGCACGAACCTGCAGTCCTGAACGAGCAGGCTTTCGTCGCCTCCGGTCAGTCCCAGGGACAGGTCAAACCCCGCCTCCACGCTGACGGCGAGGAAATCCAGCACCTGGCGTCCGGCGACCTGAAGCAGAAAGCGGTGCTGCCACGCTCCGGCCTGCTGCGCCAGAACCAGGTACTTCGTTCCTTGGTCCGTCACGATGACCTTTCCCAGGTGGCGTAGCGGGAGCGTCCGCGCGGCAGCGAACATCCGCGGATGCATGTTTCCGCACAACCACCAGAGGCCGCTATCTGCGTCGCAGTTATGAGCACGCACTGTGCGTGCCACTTCGGCAGGGTCCATGAGAACGCCCAGCGAGAGCCGGTCAGCCGCCATGGCGATGTGGGAGACGACCTGTGCGCCGTATTCGGCGATGTGAAACATAGGTTCCTTTCAAGCCCGAAGAAATGGGCTCCTTGTGTAGGGACCCCGGCAATAGCCGGCTGCGTAATGGCCCAAACAACGCGCCGGCCAGCAACCGCAAAGGTGTGCTGGCCGGCCGTCGCGTCGCTCAGCTCAGGCGCCTTGAGCTCTCGAGCCACTTTCGGGCTCGTTGGCCGCGGGACCACGAGGACGGGCGTGTTCGTGGCCCGGTGCGGGCCGCTGCTGCCCGTCGCCGGCTGCGAGTTGCGCCGACAGCTGCGCCGAAAGCGCCGTGAGCTGCGCCACCAGCGCCTGGGCGTCTGCCGGCGTACTGGACTGCTGCTCGGCCTGCACAGGTGGCAATGAGGGCGGCGCTAGGGGCGGTGGTGTCGGCACAGCGTGCATGACTTTGACGACGTCGTTCGCAGTGACGTTGACGTACCGTTCCACCATTTCAAAGGTCTCATGACCGGTCAAGGCCTGCACCAAGAAGACATTGCCCGTCTTCAGAGCCATGCGGGTCGCGGCGGTGTGGCGCAGGTCCTGGATGTGCAGGTCCTCGAGGCCGGCGCGCTCGCAGATGCGTCGCCAGGCCGCCTTCAGCGACTCGTACGTCATGCGAAAAATAGGCTCACTCTTCTCCTTGCTCGGCCCGAGCTCGCGCAGCGCATCCAGGGCTGCAGGCGACAGCGGCACCTTGCGTCCCTTGCCGTTCTTGGCGTCGCGAAGCGTGATGACGCAGTTGTCCCAGTCGACGTCGCCCCAGGTGGCGTTGCGCGGCTCGCCGGCGCGCATCGCGGTTTCAAGCAGCAGTTGGAACGCCGGCTTGGAGACCTGCAACCGGCACTCGATGACGGCTTGGTCGAAGCGCGCCTCCTCTCCTTCTGACAGAACACGCTCACGCTCGACTAGCTCCCCTGTGAGAGTGAGCCCGCTCGCGGCGTTCTCGCCCATGTTGTTCCAGTGCCAAAACTCCTTGGCATGGTTGAACAGGCCGCTCAGCAGCGACTGCTCCTGACCGACCGTCGCGCGCGCTAAGCCCTCCGCTTCCAGTACCTGGATGTAGCGCTGCAGGTCATCCCGTCCGACTTTGGCGATGTCCTTGGTCGCGAGCACCTGCCGCACGCGTGCTGAGTCGGCCGACTTCGACATCAGCGCTGCCCGGTGGGCATGAAGCCCGCGCGGAATCCTGACCTCCGCGCTGTGCGGCACGAGGTAGACGGCCCAATGCCGGCCCTTTCGAACGGGGGTGTTCTTCGGCGCCTGGTCCGCCTGGGCCACGGGCAGGATGGCAAGCGTCGGCAATCCAAGCGCCTTGAGCCAGCGATTGAAGCGGCGCACCGCTTGCGGGGCGCCCTTGAGGCCCGGCAGGTGGTTCAGGCCGAACCGTTGCATCGACTTGCCCAGGCTGTTCTTGGCAGGGCCGCCGTACATCGGTGCCTTGCCGGTGCCAAGCTGCTTGAGCTGCTCGTTCATGGATTCGTAGGCCGCTTCCTGCGAGGCGAAGCCGCTCTCGTAGATGTCCAGGCCACCGCGACGCACGCGGTAGCTCCAGACCTTGCCCTCCTTGTAGGGCGCAACGCGGGGGCGGCCCGGCTTGCGCTTTTTGGCTGCCTTCTCGCTTGCTCCCTCCTGGCCGGTCGTCTGCGCCTTGGGCTGCTTGCCGCGAGCGGGGACTTCGGGAGGCGCGTGCGCAGCGACCAGTGTCTGGGCGACGCCCTCGGCCGGGTCGGCAATGCCGGTCAGCGGTTGATGGGGATTGGACTCGTTGGGGTGCATGTGCAGCTCCGGATGCGTTGATGGAGCTACGTGTAGGGGGCGCACTTCTTTAGACGCAGACGCGCTGCGGCTGTTTAGGGCAATGCTGATTAAG
>JANXVP010000325.1 GCA_025351615.1 Ramlibacter sp.
CATTGCCGGAATCAGTTTGCCCACCGGCGACAGGGTGTCGAGGTATTCAACGATCACGCGCGAATCGAACAACGCCTCACCCCCCTCCATCACCAGACACGGCACCTTGCCAAGCGGGTTGGAATGGCCGATGGTGCTGTCGGCCGACCAGACATCCTCCTGCACGGACTGGTAGTCCAGCTTTTTCTCGGCCATGACGATGCGCACCTTGCGCACGTAAGGGCTGCTGTCGGATCCAATCAGTTTCATGAAGGCTCTCTGGGTCTGTTCGGGTGATTCGGGAAGTTTTCATTTTAAGGGGATGCTTCATTCCCCTTGTGGTTGACTCGCGACACAGTGGCGTGCGACCTACAATCGGCCGATGACGCTTTCGACGATTTCGGCCCTGTCGCCGCTGGATGGCCGCTATGCGAGCCGGCTGGCGCTTCTGCGCCCGCTGATGAGCGAGCAAGGCTACATGCACCGCCGGGTGCAGGTGGAAATCTGCTGGTTCATTGCGCTGAGCGATGCCGGCTTCCCGGAATTCAAGGCTCTCACGCCGGGAGCGCGCACTTACTTGCTCGGTCTGGTGAAAAACTTTTCAGAAGGCGATGCGCTGGCGATCAAGGAGATCGAGAAGACCACCAACCATGACGTCAAGGCAGTGGAGTACTGGATCAAGTCGAAATTCGAAGCCCGGCCAGAACTGAGGGCTGCCAGCGAATTCGTTCATTTCGCCTGCACCAGCGAGGACATCAACAATCCCAGCCACGCGTTGCAGCTGAAGGCCGCACGCGACCATGTCATCCTGCCGGCGCTTGACGCGGTGATCGGGAAGCTGCGTGAACTGGCCCACGCCCATGCCGCGGTGCCCATGCTCAGCCGCACGCACGGCCAGACCGCGAGCCCCACCACGGTTGGCAAGGAGATTGCAAATGTCGTGGTCCGACTCGCCGCGGCGAGGGAAAAAATCGCTGTCGTGAAGCTCATGGGGAAGATGAACGGAGCCGTGGGCAACTACAACGCTCACCTGTCCGCATGGCCTGACTTTGACTGGGAAGCGTTCAGCAGAAAGCTTGTGGAGACGCAGGAACCGCTCGGGCTCGGGTTGACCTTCCAGCCGTACAGCATCCAGATCGAGCCCCACGACTACATGGCCGAGTTGTTCGACGCTGTCGCGCGTGCCAATACCATCCTGATCGACTGGTCGCGCGACATCTGGGGTTACATCAGCCTGGGTTATTTCAGGCAACGGCTGAGGGAGGGCGAGATCGGTTCGTCGACCATGCCGCACAAGGTCAATCCGATCGACTTCGAGAATGCCGAAGGCAACCTGGGAATCGCGAACGCCCTGCTCAGGCACCTGTCCGAAAAGCTGCCCATCAGCCGCTGGCAACGCGACCTCACGGACAGCACGGTGCTGCGCAACATGGGCGTGGCTTTGGGCTACGCCGCACTCGCCTATCACTCGACCGGGATCGGCCTGTCAAAACTGGAAATCAATCAAGACGTGCTGGCAAAGGATCTTGACGATGCCTGGGAAGTTCTTGCTGAGCCGATCCAGACCGTGATGCGGCGCTACGGGGTGCATGGCGCCTATGAAAAGCTCAAGGAGGTCACGCGGGGCAAGGCCGTGCGGCCGGAAGACCTGCACCAGCTGATCCGGTCGCTGGAGATTCCGCAACCCGAAAAAGACCGGCTGCTGGCGATGACGCCTGGCAGTTACATCGGCAAGGCGGTCGAACTCGCCAAGCGGGCGTAGCCGAATACCGTGGCGCTTAAATCCACCATCTTCAAGGTCAACCTTCAGGTCGCCGACATCGACCACGGTTATTACGCCGACCACCAGCTGACCCTCGCGCGCCATCCGAGTGAGACCGACGAACGCATGATGGTCCGGCTGGTCGCCCTGGCCCGCAACGCCCATGCCCTGCAGACCGTGCTGGCGGGCGATGGCACGCTGGCTTTCGGCGCCGGCCTGTCCAACCCCGACGATCCGGACGTCTGGCTGCGGGACTTTACCGGTCGCACCCGGCTCTGGATCGAGGTCGGCCAGCCGGAAGACAAGCCGCTGACCCGCGCGTGCAGCAAAGCGGACGAGGTCCAGGTCTATTGTTTTCACCACGCCGCCGAAGTCTGGTGGCGCGGTATCGGGACCAAACTGTCGCGGCTGCAGAATCTCAGCGTCTTTCGCGTGCCAACCGGCGCGTCGCAGGCACTGGCCGCACTGGCCCAGCGCAGCATGCAGCTGCAGGCGACCATCCAGGAAGGCACGCTGATGCTGGGTGACGGCGCGACCACCGTCGATATCGAACCCCTGCGCTGGAAGTAGCGCGTCGCCTCAGCCGGGCATCGGCAAGCCGCACTGCCAGCACGCTTCGAAGCCGCCCTCCACGATCTCTCCGCAGGCACAGGCCCAGCGGCGCTGAGGGACGTTCTGCAAGGCATGCAGCAGGTCACGCGCCTCGGATTCCTGTGCGTCGTCGATGATCCACACTTCCGGCAGGCATTGGTCGGGCGGCAGTTCTCCGGCCGCAGCGCCAAGGAAGTAGCGCTGCATCGAGGCCTCGATTCCCGAATGCCGGAGCGCATCCACCCAAAGCGCCGCGATGGCGATGTTGGGAGCACACGTCAGGCGCCGCATCGAAGGTTCACGCTGCCGGGCCGGGCCGGTGCAGCGGGCCCTCCGCGGCGCGCTCGGCGTATCGGTTGAAGCGCCAGGCGTCGCTGTCCAGCGTGATGCGGCGCCAGGTCCGCCGCTTCTCGGCCGGCGTCATTTCCGGCCAGCGCTGCACTTCCTCGAAGCTGCGGCCGCAACCCTTGCAAGTCGCATCGCCCTGGCTGGTGGAGCAGATCGCGATGCAGGGCGTGTCCGGCGTGCTGTCGTACCAGGCTTTCCATGCTGCATAGGCTTTGGGCGGGAAGCCGCGCTCTTGCGCCTGGTCCTCGTGATAGAAGATCATCAAGGCATAGACCTCCGCCAGCGAGCGCAGCTCAGGCGCAAGCGTCACCCCGTCCGGGGAGGGGCTCCTGTCGCGCCAGTAGTTGATGGCGGCTTCGATGTCGGCGATGTGGATTCCGGCCATGGCTGGGAAGTTGGGACGCGATGATAGCCCGCGCCACACCGACCCGGAGCCTGTGATTTAATAAAGGC
>JANXVP010000302.1 GCA_025351615.1 Ramlibacter sp.
AGTGGCAGCGGCTTGTCAGCTGCACCCGCGCCGGCCGGAATGTACAGCTTGTAATCGCGCTTGCCGCCGGGCATCGAAAAACTGCCGGCGATGAACTGCGCCTGCGGGCCTGGCGCCGATCCGCGATCCGGCAGTTCGCGCGACTCGACGTCGATCGCGTCGCCTGCCATCCGCGCATCGTTCGCGCAGGACGCTGCGCCGGTCGACGGTGCCCCGGCAAGAGCGGCCTGGATCTCGGCGGCGGCTGCCTGCAGGTCACCGGACTGCGTGAGCCGGGTCGCCTGTTGCATCAGCTTCTGGAAGTCGAAAGTCATGGATGTCCTGGTGGAGTTCTTCAGCCGATGCGCTCGCGCAATGCGGCCTTGACGGCCGGGCTGGCATGCAGCGCGCCGAGCACGGTGAGGGATTCGATCGTCGCCAGCGCCAGTTTCGGCGTGACATCGTCGGCGATGCAAGCCAGGCCGAGCACCCGGATCTGCAGCTTTTCTCCGGCCGCTTTGATGGCTAGAAGGTCGGCCGCCGAGTAGTGCTGGATCCCCAGCACCAGCGTCTTGCGCGACACCACGTCGCGAACCGCGTCGCCGTGTGTCGTCAACTGGTTGCGAATGGCAGTGCGGATGAGGTCGGTGCGGTTGGCATAAAAACCCTCCTGCACCAGCAAGTCGATCTGCCCCAGGTCGACGCAGCCGATGTTGATCGTGATTTTTTCGTCCACCGGCCGGGTGGACAAGGCGAGGGTGCTTCTGGCTGGCATTGCGCCATCTTAGCACCATCCAAGTGGATGTTGCTAAAGCAAGCTCAATCCACCTTCATTCCCGATTCCCTGACGATCGGCGCCCACTTGTCCATTTCGGCGTGCGTCATCGCCAGCAGTTCGGCGGGGCCGACCTTGAGCGGCGTCGCGCCCTGCGCCGCGACGAATTCATCCATGTCGGGCAGCGCCTGCACCTTGGCGACGGCATTGCGCATCTGGCTGATCGCCTCGCGCGACGTGCCCTTCGGCGCGTAGATAGCCACCCACAATTCGCCGACCATACCGGGAACCGTGTCGTTGGCGACGGGCACGTTAGGCAGCAACGGCGAGCGGGTCAGCGACAGCACCGAGATTGGCTTCAGCTGGCCGCTCTTGAGGAAGGGCATGGCGGCGGGCATGGTGCTGATCACGTAGTGGATCTGGCCGCCGATCAGGTCGGTCAACGCCGGCGCCACGCCCTTGTACGGCACGTGGACCAGCTGCACGTGCTGCGAATGCTTCATCTGCTCCATCAGCAAATGGGAGAACGTGCCATTGCCCGCGGTGCCAAAGCTGTACTTGCCCGGCTCCCTGCGCGCGAGCGCGAGCAGGTCGGCCATCGAACTGGCCGGCACCTTGTTGTTGGCCAGCAGCACGTGCGGCACGGTGGCGATGCCCGACACCGGTTCGAAATCCGCGATCGGGTCGAAACCAGGTTTGGCGTACAGGATGGGATTGACGGTCTGCGTGCTGTTGACGGTGACCAGCCAGACGCTGCCGTCCCTGGGCGCCGACTTCGCGACCCAGGCCGAGCCCACATTACCGCCCGCGCCCTGCCGATTCTCGACCACCACCGCGGAGTCGATGAACTTCGGCAGCCGGGCCGCGACGGCGCGCGCGAAAACGTCATTGGAGCCGCCGGCGGCCTGCGGCACCACCAGCGTGATGGTCCTGGGCAGGCCAGCTTGTGCCAGTGCACCGAAGGGGCACAGCAGCGGCGCGAGCGAGAGCGCGGCGACAAGGCGACGGCGACGCGTCAAAAAAACCTTCATGTCTGTCTCCTGGGGTTTGCAGTTCTGGTGTCGGCAATGTTCTGGTGCTCCCCCAGCCGGGGCGCCTGCGTTCGGATGCGGCCGGGCGTTCGCGACAGCCGCGGAACAACGTTGTGCATCGTCACGCTTCCGAGCTCCGTATCCGGCACATCGACCAGCACCTGGCGCTGGATCACGTGCGGATCGTGCATCAATTGGTCGACGCTCAGCACCGGGCCGACGGTGACGTCGAGCGCGCCGAAATGCGCCAGGTTGTCTTTTAGCGTGTACTGCCGGACGAACGCGCCGATCCGCTCGTCGAGCGCATCGATGTTGGCCAGGCGCGCCGCGTTGTTGGCAAAGCGGGGATCGTCGATCAGCTCCGGAGCGCCCACGGCCTTCAGGATCTTCGCGGCCATGCGCTGCGTCGAGCCCGACATCACCAGCCACTTGTCGTCGCTGCATAGATAGGCGTTACGGGGCGCGGCGACTTCGGCGCGGTTGCCCATGCGGCGCGGCAACTGGCCGGTGTGCTGGTAGATGCCCGCATCGGGACCGAGGATGGCGAGCATGGGCTCGAGCAGCGACAGGTCGACCACCTGCCCAAGGCCGCCATTCACTTCGACCTCCCGCACTGCCGCAAGGGTCGCAAAGGCGCCGGACAGGCCTGCAATCATGTCGGCCAAGCCGAGGTTCGGCAGTGCCGGCGGCTTGTCCGGAAAACCGTTTTTTTCGGCAAACCCGGAGAACGCCTCCACCAGCGTGCCGAAACCGGGCCGCGCGGCATAGGGACCGGTCTGGCCCCAGCCGGAGATGCGGACGATCACCAGCTTCGGGTTGACCTTGTGCAAGGCCTCGGGCCCGAGACCGTAGCTCTCCAGCCCGCCGGTCTTGAAGCTCTCGACCAGCACCTGCGCTTGCGGCAGCAGCGCCATCAGTTTCTGAACGTCGCCGGAACGCTTCAGGTCCAGGCAGATGCTGCGCTTGTTGCGCGCATAGACCTTCCACCAGATCGACTTGCCGTCGTTCTTCCAGTCGCGCAGCGTGTCGCCGTGTTCGCTCTCGACCTTGATCACGTCGGCCCCGAAGTCGGCCA
>JANXVP010000306.1 GCA_025351615.1 Ramlibacter sp.
AGCTGGGTGAACGCCCAGGATGAAACGATCGTGAGGACGGCTAGCGCGATATGGCCGTAGCGCAACACACCCTGCAAGTTCTTGACGACCCCCAATTCCGCGACGATCGCGCCGACGCACATCACGGCCGCAAGGACGACGAGAGCGAGGACCACGACGCGGCCTTCATCATGCCGCAGTGCGCGGACCTTCATGCGTTCATGGGTGGACCAGAACATCATCCGTGCCGCCAGGATGAGATAAAGCCAGGCGCCCACGTTCCAGCCGATGATGGCGCGGGTGATGGCCTGTTGCGCGAAAGAATGCGGCAACAGCCATGTGGTCCCCAAGCCGACGACAAAGCAGAACAGGAGCCTGGGCCGCGCCAGGACGATCCGCAAAAATCGGGGACGGGAATTCATGGAACTTTCAGGGAGTTTTTTCATGGAAGGGCGCAGGACGATCCAGTCGCTTCTTGGCGCATGCCCCCTGCTTCTTTTTCATTGGGCCTCCCGACGATTCTAAGTCCAACAATTTCAACGCCTGCACGAGCCTAATTGCGCCTCTGATTGACCTGGATCAAGTGCATGAACACACCCCGCCCATAGGCTCCTGACCAGCGCTTACATCAGCGTCCCGGAGCACGCCTTGAAACCTGACACCCCACTGTCCGGTGCCGCCGACACGGCCCCTGATCGCAGAGCCTGGTCGGTCCTGATCGTGAGCACGATCGCATTCACCGTCTGTTTCATGGTCTGGATGATGTTCGGCGTGATCGGCATACCGATCAAGAAGATGCTGAGCCTCAACGCCACACAGTTCGGGCTTCTCACTGCCGTGCCTGTCCTGACTGGCTCCCTGGTCCGGGTGCCGCTGGGTATCTGGACCGACCGCTACGGGGGTCGCATCGTCATGACTGTGTTGATGGCTGCGACAGTGCCTGCTATCTGGGTCATGAGTTACGCGACCGAATATTGGCACTTTCTGGTCATCGGCCTGTTTGTAGGCTTGGCCGGCGGATCGTTCTCGGTAGGCACCCCGTACGTCGCGCGCTGGTTCCCCAGGAAGCGCCAAGGCATGGCGATGGGCGTGTTTGGTGCGGGAAATTCCGGGGCGGCAGTGAACAAGTTCATCGCGCCGGCGCTTCTGGTGGCTTTCGGCTGGGCCATGGTACCCAAAGTCTATGCGGTCATCATGCTAGGCGCGGTAGTGCTCTTCTGGATGTTCAGCCACAACGACCCGTCACACCTGGTGGCTCGCAGCGTGACCTTCGCGGAACAGCTCAAGGCCCTGAAAGACCCCAAGGTGCTGCGCTATTGCCAGTACTACAGCATCGTGTTTGGCGGCTACGTGGCGCTGTCGCTGTGGATGGTGCAGTACTACATCGGTGAGTTCGGGCTGGATATTCGACTGGCTGCCCTGCTTGCCGCCTGTTTCTCGCTGCCGGGGGGGGTGCTTCGCGCTGTCGGCGGACTACTCTCCGACAAGTTCGGCGCGCACAAGATGACCTGGTGGGTGATGTGGGTGAGCTGGATCTGCCTCTTCATCCTGTCCTACCCGCAAACCGATTTCACCATCTTGACAGTGAACGGCTCCCGCAGCTTTCACATCGGCCTGAACGTCTACACCTTCACCGCGCTGATGTTCATCCTGGGCATCGCCTGGGCCTTCGGCAAAGCCAGCGTATTCAAGTACATCAGCGACGACTACCCGCACAACATCGGAGCCATTTCCGGAATCGTGGGCCTGGCCGGCGGGCTTGGGGGCTTCGTGCTGCCCATCATATTCGGCGCACTGATGGACCTCACGGGAGTCCGCTCCAGTGCCTTCATGCTGATGTACGGCGTGGTCTGGGTATCGCTGGTCTGGATGTACTGGAGCGAAGTGCGCACGACCCATGTAATGGGCGAGCACGCGTCGCCCGCCCCGCAGGCCGACCCGCTTCCGGCGCACTGACGGCCTCCCAGATCTCTGAAAGGGCATCATGACAACCACCACCATCCCCGTTGTGCCGCCGGTTCCCAAGGTCAGCCGCGTCGACATCGCCGATTGGAGGCCCGAAGACCAGGCGTTCTGGGAGGCCACCGGCAAACGCGTGGCTTACCGCAACCTTTGGCTTTCGGTGCCCGCCCTGCTCTGCGCCTTCGCGGTGTGGGGCATGTGGGGAATCATCACCGTGCAGATGTACAACCTCGGTTTTCCGTTTACGCAGGCCGAACTGTTCACGCTCACCGCCATCGCCGGCCTGGCCGGCGCGACCATGCGCATTCCCGCAGCCTTCCTCATCCGGCTGGCGGGCGGGCGCAACACCATTTTCCTGACCACCGCGATGCTGCTGGCGCCGGCTATCGGCACGGGTGTAGCGCTGCAGCACCCCGGCTGGCCGTTGTGGGTATTCCAGCTGATGGCGCTGTGGTCGGGCGTGGGCGGCGGCAACTTCGCCAGTTCGATGTCCAACATCAGCACCTTCTTTCCCAAGCGCCTGCAGGGCACGGCTCTCGGCCTCAATGCCGGCATCGGCAACTTCGGCGTCACCACCATGCAGGTCGTCATCCCGCTGGTGATGACGGTGGGCCTGCTGGGCAGCTTCGGCGGCGAGCCGATGAACCTGCTCAAGGACAGCGGCTGGATCCTGGGCAAGATCGCGGCCGGCACGCCCACCTGGATCCAGAACGCCGGCTACGCCTGGGTACTGTCTCTGGTGCCGCTGTCGATCCTGTGCTGGTTCGGGATGAACAACCTGACCACGGTGTCGCCCAACATCGGCGGCACCCTGGCTGCCTTCGCCAAGATCACCTGGCTTTACACCCTGTCGTTCGCGCCAGCCATCGCCGGCCTGTACCTCTACCTTCCGGCGCCAACGGGGCTGGGGCTGCTGAACATGTGGGTGGCGATGCCACTGATCATTGTGGCGACGGTGTTCACGATGAAGTTCACGGCCTTCGGCACGATGAAGGACAACATCGCCAAGCAGTTCGAGATCTTCCGCGACAAGCACACTTGGGCCATGACGGCGTTGTACATCGTCACCTTCGGCTCCTTCATCGGCTTTTCGATGGCGCTGCCGCTGTCGATCGCGGTAATCTTCGGATTCAGCCATGTGCAGGATGCCGCCGGCGTCATGCAGCACACGCTGAAGAACCCGAACGCTCCTTCGGCCTTCACCTACGCCTGGATCGGCCCCTTCGTCGGCGCGCTGATCCGGCCGGTGGGCGGCTGGATTGCCGACAAGGTGGGCGGCTCCATCGTCACCCAGGTGATCTCGGTCGTGATGGTGGGTGCATCGGTCGCCGTCGGCTATGTGATGCTGCTGGCCTACGGGTCCGCGCAGCCCGAGCAATACTTTCTGCCGTTCATGCTGCTGTTCGTGGTGCTGTTCGCGGCCAGCGGCATCGGCAACGGGTCCACCTTCCGCACCATCGGCGTGATCTTCGACCGGGGCCGGGCCGGGCCGGTTCTGGGCTGGACTTCGGCCATCGCCGCCTATGGCGCATTTGTGGCGCCCGTGGTGATCGGCGCGCAGATCAAGGCCGGTACACCGCAGTACGCGATGTACGGCTTCGCGGCTTTCTACACCGTCTGCCTGTTTCTCAACTGGTGGTTCTACCTGCGCCGCGGCGCGTACGTGAAAAATCCCTGAAGAACCCCTGAACCCGCACCGACAAGGAAGACGAAGAACATGAGCCATTTCCTGGATCGCCTGACTTACTTCGCCCAGCCGCGCGAGACCTTCGCCGACGGCCATGGCCGTGTCACTGGCGAGGACCGCACCTGGGAGGACGCGTACCGCAACCGCTGGGCGCACGACAAGATCGTGCGCAGCACCCACGGGGTCAACTGCACCGGGTCGTGCTCGTGGAAGATCTACGTCAAGGGCGGCATCGTGACCTGGGAGACCCAGCAGACCGACTACCCCCGCACCCGCTGGGACATGCCCAACCACGAGCCGCGCGGCTGCGCCCGCGGCGCCAGCTACAGCTGGTACCTGTACAGCGCCAACCGCGTGAAGTACCCGATGGTGCGCGGCCGGCTGCTCAGAAGCTGGCGTGAGGCCCGGCTGACCATGGATCCGGTCGATGCCTGGGCCTGGATCGTCGAAGACGAAGCCAGGCGTCGCGACTACCAGGCCGTGCGCGGCCTTGGCGGCTTCGTCCGCTCGGGCTGGGACGAGGTCAACGAGATCGTCGCCGCCGCCAACGTCTACACGATCAAGAAGCACGGGCCCGACCGCGTGATCGGCTTCTCGCCCATTCCTGCGATGTCGATGGTCAGCTACGCGGCGGGATCGCGCTACCTGAGCCTGATCGGCGGCGTCAGCATGAGCTTTTACGACTGGTACTGCGACCTGCCGCCGGCCAGTCCGCAGGTCTGGGGCGAACAGACGGATGTGCCCGAGTCAGCCGACTGGTTCAATTCCAGCTTCATCATCGCCTGGGGCTCGAACGTGCCGCAGACGCGCACCCCCGACGCGCACTTCTTCACCGAGGTCCGGTACAAGGGCACCAAGACCGTCGCCATCACGCCCGACTATTCCGAAGTCGCCAAGCTGGCCGACATCTGGATGAACCCCAAGCAGGGAACCGACGCCGCCGTGGCGATGGCGATGGGCCACGTGATCCTCAAGGAGTTCTACTTCCCCGACAGCGGCGAGCGCAGCGCCTACTTCGACGACTACGTGCGCCGCTACACCGACATGCCGATGCTGGTGATGCTGAAGGAACACACGCTGCCCAGCGGCGAGGTCATCACTGTGCCGGACCGCTATGTCAGGGCTTCGGACTTCAACGGCAAGCTGGGCCAGGACAACAACCCCGAGTGGAAGACAGTCGCGATGGACGTGTCGGGCAAGGTGGTCCTGCCGAATGGAGCCATCGGCTTCCGCTGGGGCGCGGACGGCCGGGCCGACGCCGGCCAGTGGAACCTGCAAGCGAAGGAAGCGCGCCATGGCGGCGACGTCAAGCTGAAGCTCAGCGTGCTCGAAGGCGAGCTGGCTTCCACCGAAACGGCCCGCGTCGGCTTCCCCTACTTCGGCGGCATCGTCAGCGAGAACTTCCCGAACAATGTCCAGAGCGACGTGTTGGTCCGCACGGTGCCGGTGCAGCGCATCTCGCTGGGCAAGGCGGGCGAGGAACGCTCGGCCCTGGTGGCTACGGTGTTCGACCTGCAGGTCGCCAACTACGGGGTCGCCCGTGGCCTGCCCGGCGAACTCGCCGCCACCAGCTTCGACGACGACACGCCCTACACGCCGGCCTGGCAGGAGCGCATCACCGGCACGCCGAGGGCGCAACTGATCACGGTGGCGCGCCAGTTCGCCGAGAACGCCCACAAGACCCAGGGCAAGTCGATGGTGATCATCGGCGCAGCGATGAACCACTGGTATCACAGCGACATGAACTACCGCGGCGTCATCAACATGCTGATGATGTGCGGCTGCATCGGCAAGAGCGGCGGCGGCTGGGCCCATTACGTGGGCCAGGAAAAGCTGCGGCCGCAGACTGGCTGGACAGCGCTGGCCTTCGCGCTGGACTGGATCCGGCCACCGCGCCAGATGAACAGCACCAGCTTTTTCTACGCCCACACCGACCAGTGGCGCTATGAGAAGCTGGGCATGGAAGAAGTGCTCTCGCCGCTGGCCGACAAGGCGGTGTACGGCGGCAGCATGATCGACTACAACGTGCGCGCCGAGCGCATGGGCTGGCTGCCGAGCGCACCGCAGCTGCAGACCAATCCGCTGCAGGTGGTGCGCGATGCGGTCGCTGCCGACGCCGACCCGAAAGACTACGCGGTCAAGGCCCTGCAGGACGGCTCGCTCAAGATGAGTTGCACCGACCCCGACCACCCGGACAACTGGCCGCGCAACATGTTCGTGTGGCGCTCCAATATCCTGGGCTCGTCGGGAAAGGGCCACGAATACTTTCTCAAGCACCTGCTGGGTACGAGCAATGGTGTGCAAGGCAAAGACTTGGGCGCGGAGGAAGCGAAACCCACGGAAGTCGTGTGGCACGACAAGGCGCCCGAAGGCAAGCTGGACCTGCTGGTCACGCTCGACTTCCGCATGAGCACCACCTGCCTGTATTCCGACATCGTGCTGCCGACCGCGACCTGGTACGAGAATAACGACCTCAACACCAGCGACATGCACCCCTTCATCCATCCACTGTCGACGGCGGTGGACCCGGCCTGGCAATCGCGCAGCGACTGGGACATCTACAAGGGCTTTGCGCAGAAGTTCAGCGAGGTCTGCGTCGGCCACCTGGGGGTGGAAAAGGAACTGGTCCTCACGCCGTTGATGCACGACAGCCCCGCGGAGCTGGCCCAGCCGTTCGAGGTCAAGGACTGGAAGCGCGGCGAGTGCAAGTTGATCCCCGGCAAGACCGCGCCCAACATGCAGGTGGTCGAGCGCGACTATCCGAACGTGTTCAAGCGCTTCACGGCGCTGGGACCCCTGATGAACAAGGTGGGCAACGGCGGCAAGGGAATCGGCTGGAACACCCAGACCGAAGTGCGGCAACTCGGCGAGCTCAACGGCCTGGTACTGGCCGCGGGCGTGACCCAGGGCATGCCGAAGATCGAGACCGACATCGACGCCTGCGAAGTGGTGCTGATGCTGGCGCCGGAGACCAACGGCCACGTCGCCGTCAAGGCCTGGGAGGCGCTCGGCAAGCAGACCGGGCTGAACCACACCCACTTGGCCGTCCACCGCGAAGACGAGAAGATCCGCTTCCGCGACATCCAGGCCCAGCCGCGCAAGATCATCAGCTCGCCGACCTGGAGCGGGATCGAGAGCGAAACGGTGTCTTACAACGCCGGCTACACCAACGTCCACGAGATGATTCCATGGCGCACGCTCACCGGGCGCCAGCAGTTCTACATGGACCACCCCTGGATGACGGCATTCGGCGAGGGTTTCAGCAGCTACCGGCCGCCGGTCGATCTGAAGACCACGGCCGGCATCCACGGCATCAAGCCCAACGGCAACACCGAGATCGCGCTGAACTTCATCACGCCGCACCAGAAATGGGGCATCCACAGCACCTATACCGACAACCTGATGATGTTGACGTTGAGCCGGGGCGGCCCGTGCGTCTGGATGAGCGAGGACGATGCCAAGCGCGCCGGCATCATCGACAACGACTGGATCGAGCTGTTCAACATCAACGGCGCGATCGCAGCGCGGGCGGTGGTGAGCCAGCGGGTGCCGCCCGGCATGGTGATGATGTACCACGCCCAGGAAAAGATCGTGAACACGCCCGGCTCCGAGATCACCGGCGCGCGTGGCGGCATCCACAACTCGGTGACACGGATCGTGCTCAAGCCCACGCACATGATCGGCGGCTACGCGCAGTTCAGCTACGGCTTCAACTATTACGGAACCATCGGCACCAACCGCGACGAGTTCGTCGTGGTCCGCAAAATGAACAAGATCGACTGGCTGGACACGCCGGTCGCCGACGAGCTGATCAAGGCGACGCTGGAACAGGGAGAGTCGGCATGAAAGTCCGCGCGCAAATCGGCATGGTGCTGAACCTCGACAAGTGCATCGGCTGCCACACCTGTTCGGTCACCTGCAAAAACGTCTGGACCAGCCGGCCCGGCATGGAATACGCCTGGTTCAACAACGTCGAGACCAAACCCGGCATCGGCTACCCCAAGGAGTGGGAGAACCAGGACAAGTGGAACGGCGGCTGGGTGCGCAAGGCCAGCGGCAGGATCGAGCCGCGCCAGGGCGCCAGGTGGAAGCTGCTGATGCGCATCTTCGCCAACCCGAACCTGCCGGAGATCGACGACTACTACGAGCCGTTCACTTTCGACTACGCGCACCTGCAGTCGGCGCCCGAGATGAAGGCGACGCCGACGGCGCGGCCGCGCAGCCTGATCACCGGCAAGCAGATGGACAAGATCGTCTGGGGCCCCAACTGGGAAGAGATTCTGGGCGGCGAGTTCGCCGGCCGCAGCAAGGACAAGAACTTCGACGACATCCAAAAGGAGATGTACGGCCAGTTCGAGAACACCTTCATGATGTACCTGCCGCGGCTGTGCGAGCACTGCCTGAACCCGGCCTGCGTCGCCTCCTGCCCCTCGGGCTCGATCTACAAACGCGAGGAAGACGGCATCGTCCTGATCGACCAGGACAAGTGCCGTGGCTGGCGCATGTGCGTCTCGGGCTGCCCGTACAAGAAGATCTACTACAACTGGAAGAGCGGCAAGGCCGAGAAGTGCATCTTCTGCTACCCACGCATCGAAGCCGGTCAGCCGACGGTGTGCTCCGAAACCTGCGTCGGCCGCATCCGCTATCTGGGCGTGCTGCTGTACGACGCGGACCGGATCCAGGAAGCGGCCAGCGTCGAACATGACCGCGACCTGTACCAGGCGCAGCTGGACATCTTCCTCGACCCGTTCGACCCCAAGGTGATCGAGCAGGCCCGCGTCGACGGCATTCCGGACAAGTGGATGGATGCCGCGCGCAACAGTCCGGTCTACAAGATGGCGGTGCAGTGGAAGGTGGCCTTGCCGCTGCACCCGGAGTACCGGACGCTGCCGATGGTCTGGTACGTGCCGCCGCTCTCGCCGATCAGCGCCGCCGCCAACGCCGGCCACCTGGGGCAAAACGGCCAGATCCCCGACGTCAACCAGCTGCGCATCCCGGTCAAGTACCTGGCCAACCTGCTGACGGCCGGCGACACCGCGCCGGTCGTGCGTGCCCTCGAGCGGATGCTGGCGATGCGGGCCTACCAGCGGGAAAAGCACGTCGACCAGCGGATCAACACGGCAGTGCTGGAGCAAGTGGGAATCACGCAGGCCGAGGTGGAGGAGATGTACCACGTGATGGCCATCGCGAACTACGAAGACCGGTTTGTGATACCCACGACCCACCGCGAATATGCCGAGAACACCTTCAACGTACGCGGCGGCTGCGGCTTCACATTCGGCAATGGCTGCTCGGACGGCAACAGCGAAGTCAGCCTGTTCGGCGCCGAGAAGAAGCGCACGATTCCCATCAAGGCGGAGATCTGATCCATGAATGAAGCTGACAACAAGGCAAACGCGCCGGGCGGCAAAGCGCGATTCCCAGGCGCCGTGACGCTGCGCATCCTGGCGGCGCTGCTCGGCTATCCGGACGCGCGGATGCGCAGCCACCTGCCGGAGATGGTCCAGCTGCTGCATCGGGAGCACACGCTCCCGGCGGCCCGGGCCGTTGAACTTCAAGCCCTGATGGCGGCCCTGCTTGCCGCCGACCCACTCGCGGGGGAGGCCACCTATGTCGAGCTGTTCGACCGCGGCCGCGCCACTTCGCTGCATCTGTTCGAGCATGTGCACGGCGACTCGCGGGATCGGGGGCCGGCGATGATCGACCTGGGCCAAACCTACGCCAAGGCCGACCTGTTCCTGGCGGAAGGCGAGCTGCCCGACTACCTGCCGGCCGTTCTGGAGTTCGTCTCCACGCAGCCAACGCGCGAGGCCAAGGCCTTTCTCGGCGAGATCTCACATCTGCTCAAAGGAATTTTCGGCGCGCTGCACAAGCGAGAAAGTCCTTATGCCAGCGTCCTGGGCGCGCTGCTCGAACTGGCTGGCGAAAAGGCCGAGGCCGTGGAGCCGGCACCCGAGCCGCCCATGGACGAAAGCTGGGCCGAGCCCGTCGTATTCGATGGCTGTTCGACGCAAGGCCAGGCCAAACCGGGGCAACTGCAACCGGTGCGCATCGTGCGCAAGGCTGACCATGCAAAAGGAGCGTCGGCATGAGCGGCTTCTATGGCTTTCTCTTTGAGGTCTATCCCTACGTCTGCTTGACGGTGTTCCTGCTGGGCAGCCTGATCCGCTTCGACCAGAACCAATACAGCTGGAAAAGCGATTCCTCGCAGATGCTGCGGGCCGGCACGCTGCGCTGGGGCAGCAACCTGTTCCACGCCGGCGTGCTATTCCTGTTTTTCGGACACCTGGTCGGGCTGTTCACGCCGCACAGCCTCTACGGCATCTTCATGAGCGCCGGCACCAAGCAGCTGCTGGCCGTGGTGGCCGGCGGCTTCGCGGGGCTGCTGTGCTTCATCGGCCTGACGCTGTTGCTGCACAGGCGAATCTTCGACGACCGGATTCGCCACACCAGCCACCCGACCGATATCGCCGTGCTGGTGGTGCTGTGGATCCAGCTGGTCGTCGGCCTGATCACCTTGCCCTACTCGTTGCAACACGTCGACGGCAGCGTGATGCTGATCCTGGCCGACTGGGCCCAACGGATCGTCACGCTGCGTCCGGTCGACGCCACGGCCATGGCTGCCCTGCCCTGGCCCTACCTCTTCCATGTGGTGTTCGGCATGACGATCTTTCTGCTGTTCCCGTTCAGCCGGTTGGTCCACGTCTGGAGCGGATTCGCCACCATTGGCTTCCTGTTCCGGCCTTACCAGGTGGTGCGCAGCCGGCGCCTGAACGTCCCGGCCGGGTACGACATGCCGGGCCAGCCCGCCGCGGTGGCGCCGATGACCAGCAAAATTCAGGAGAGGCGGCTGTGATGAACACTGCCACGGCTGGGCCCGTACTGAGGGCCCCGATCGCCCGCATCAACGGCATCCCGCTGAACACGCCACAGGAAAACCTTTCGCCCGAGGAGCTGCGCCAGCGCGGTTGCAGCGAGCTGCTGCGCCAGGCGGCCGTGCGCGCCGGGCTACTCGATGCCGGCGACACTCCGCCGGTGGACGGGGTCATCAGCGAGGCCGCATCCACGGCCATCGACAGCTGGCTCGAGCGCGAACTGCAATTGCCCGACCCCGAACCGGAAGCTTGCCGCCGGCACTACGCGGCGCACCCTGCGCGCTACCGCACGGGGGAGCGTGTGCGGGTGCGCCACGTCCTCTTTGCCGTGACGCCGGGCATGGACGTGGTGGCACTGCGCAACCGCGCGGAGACCTGCCTGCTCGATGTGCGCTGCCACGACGGCAGCGCCAGCGAGCGTTTTGCCCGGGCGGCACGCGAGCTGTCCAACTGTCCCAGCGGTGAAGACGGCGGGGAGTTGGGCTGGCTTGCGCAGGCCGACTGCGCACCCGAGTTTGCGCGGGAGTTGCTGGGCCATGTCGAGGTGGGCGTGTTGCCACGCCTGGTGCACAGCCGCTTCGGCCTGCACGTGGTCGAGGTGCTGGAGCGCGAGCCCGGCGCGCAGCAATCGTTCGACTCGGTGCAGGGCGCAGTGCGAATGGCTTTGCGCCAGCAGGCCTACGTCACCGCACTGCGCCAATGCCTGCAGGTGCTGGCCGGTCAGGCCGTGGTTGACGGCGTGGCGCTGGACGCGGCGGATTCGCCGCTCGTTCAATGACCGGCCCGTTTTGAAGTTGTCGCGGTGTGATGGATTGTGGTTTACACGCAAGCGTTCCGACGGTCGGCCGGGTTGAGTTGGCGTCGTCCGCCGCCCGGGCCTGTGCGCTGATCGAAGCACGTCAGACCGTGCTGCCCAAGCGCCTTGCCGCACCGGGGCCCGACGAGGGACAGTTGCAGCAAATCCTGCGCGCAGCCGGCGCGGCGCCCGACCATGGCGAGCGGATCCCCTGGCGGTTCGTCATCGTACCGCCGCTGGCTCGCACGGCGCTGGCGGAAGTTTTTGCGCAGTCGCTGGCCGAACGCGACCCGGCCGCGACAGCGCAGCAGCTCGCACAGGCACGGGAAAAGGCGCATCGCGCCCCCTTGCTGATGCTGGCGGTAGCGCGGCTGGCGCCGACCGCCGCTGACAAAGCGCCAGACGACGAGCGCCTGGTATCGGCGGGCTGCGCCATCCAGAACATGCTATTGATTGCCACCGCTCAGGGCTTCGGCTCGGCTCTCACCAGCGGCAAGGCCCTGCAGTCGCCCGGGCTGCGCGCACTGTTCGCGCTCAAAGCGTATGAGCGCGCGCTGTGCTTCATCAACATCGGAACCGCAGCATCCTCCAGGCTGCGCCGCGCCCGACCACTGCCGGCAGATTATGTGAGCGCGCTGGAGCCCATTCCATGACAATGAGTGTGCGCGCCGTCTTGCCGATGAAGTTTCCGATTCATCACCCGCATGAACGGCTCGCACTTCGTCGCTCAGGAAAATTGAACCAGTTCGCCAGCGCTGTCTAGCGCCATGTAGCCATCGAGCCGACCGGTGCGCACGCCTTCGACCATCGCTGCGAGGGCGCTGTCCACCTGCTCGTGCGATGGCGGTTTGCCGCCGCGGCCCGACAGGCCGGCGATGAACACCACCTGCCAGGGCGGACTGGCCTCGCGGGACTCGACGACCAGGTTGTTGAACTCCGTGAGTTCGCCCAGTTCCCGGTCGACGCAGGCCAGTGGTGTCAGCGCCCCGCCCTGCCCGGCCGCGAAACGTTGCCGCTGCGCGGGCGTGGCATCGGCCGGTAACTCGGCTGCGGTGAATACAAAGAGCAGGCGCTGCGGCTCTGCTTGTGCGGCAGCGGCACGCAGCAACTGCTCAAAATTCAACGAAGTAATCATCGTCCAAGCTTCGCCGAATTTCCCGCACCCCGTTTGATCTGGATCAAGCGCCGCGCCGGCGGGCCGGCATCAGTGAATTCCGAGCTGGGCGCGGCAGCGCCCACCGACAAGGAACTCAAGATGGCAGAACAGTTGGTGAACGACATGGCCGACGCATGGAGCCCGGACCTGTTTCACGACGAGTTCAAGGAAAAGCTGAACGCCTTGGTGCAGGCAGTAGGAAAGTCGGAATTCATATGCCGCAGCAGTCTTGGTGAATCGTGCCCATACACCTTGGGTTCTTTGCGCCGCGCCGATACGCGACGATGGCTAGTGACCCTCAGCGGCATCGGCAACGGCAACGCACACTGCACCTGGCTCGTCAGACGGACGCGCCAAATAGAGCGCCCACGCCAGCGGTGACCGCCATGGCCAGGGCACCCCAGAAGGTGACACGCCAGGCACCTGCCAGGGCGTTGGCGCCACCAGCCCTCGCGGCGATGGCGCCCAGCGCCGCCAGGAACGTCAAGGACGTGCCGAAAATCGAGTAGCTCAGGCCTAGCGCCGGCGCCACCGCCACAACGGCCACCGGAAGCGTGGCTCCCGCGGCGAAACTGGCGGCTGACGCCAGCGCAGCCTGCACTGGGCGCGCGCTGTGAGGCCCTGAAATACCAAGCTCGTCGCGCGCGTGCACACCGAGAGCGTCGTGTTTCGTCAGCTGTACGGCCACCTGCACGGCCAGATCGCGGTCCAGCCCACGGGTCTCGTAGATAGCACCCAGCTCGCGCAACTCGGCCTCCGGGTCGGCCGCCAGTTCGGCTCGTTCCCGCGCGAGATCGGCCATTTCGGTATCGGCCTGCGAATGCACCGACACGTATTCCCCCGCTGCCATGGACATGGCTCCGGCCACCAGCCCGGCAACACCCGTCATCACGAGACTGCTGTGGCTCGCGGCGGCCGCAGCGACCCCGACGAGCAGGCTGGCGGTGGACAGGATGCCATCGTTGGCACCCAGCACGGCGGCGCGTAGCCAGCCGATGCGGTCGGTGCGGTGATTTTCCCGGTGGCGGCGTAAGGTTCTCATACGGTCATTGCAGGCGGCCATCCTGCACGCCAGACCCCACTTTATCCCGAACCTGGCGCCGCGTGTTGCACAAACCTCGCAGAGAAACTCGCAGGGCATCAGGACTTTTAACTCCCGTACTACAGCGCGCGTAAGTGCTGACTTGTGCACAGCCTTTTATTCAAATGTCCCCCAGAGCGGGACAAGATCAACCCCTATCGGCTTCACCGCGCTGGTGCGAAGTCGGTCAGGTCTGCGCAGGACAACTGCCAGGCGCGAACCGCCTGAATCGGGAGACGCCCATATGAGACATTCCCTAGAGAAAATCAGCAGTCGCCTTGGGCGCGTCGGCGTGGGCCGGGGCTGACGCCACTTCACATTGCACCAGTGCCTTGGAAAGCAGTGCCGGAAACGGGTCAGGTGGCGGCAGGTCGGTGAACAGCCGGTTGATCTGCGAGAGCGTGGCCAGTTCGACCATGGCGGGCCGATTGAACTTGCTGTTATCTGCCGCCAGCCAGACTTCACGCGAGTGCTCGATGATTGTCTGCGCCACCTTCACTTCCCGATAATCGAAGTCGCGCAAGGAGCCGTCAGACTCGATACCCGAGATCCCGATCAGCGCAATGTCCACCTTGAACTGCTGGATGAAATCCACCGCAGATTCCCCGACGATGCCTCGATCCCGTGAGCGGACCACCCCGCCGGTGACGATCACTTCGCAGTGCGGGTTGCTCGACAGGATCGCTGCGACATTCAAGTTGTTGGTAATGACGCGCAAACCTGTGTGGCGCAGCAAGGCTCGCGCAATTGCCTCGGTGGTCGTGCCGATGTTGATGATCAGCGAGCAGTCGTTGGGCACCTGGCTCGCAACCGCCCGAGCGATCAGTGCCTTGCCGGCCGAGTTCAAGCGTTCGCGCTTTTGATGGGCAATGTTCTCGGTCGTCGAGGTCGGCATGCGAACGCCGCCGTGAAACCTCATCAGGTAGCCCGCCTGGGCCAGCCCCTGAACGTCGCGCCGGACGGTTTGCAGGGTCACGCCAAGCGTATCCGCCAGCGCTTCCACGGTGACCGGACTCCGGCTACGGACGACGTCAAGCAGTTTGAGCTGTCTGGGATTCAAATTCACGAATTTGTTGAAGTGACCATGAACGTTACAACTATAGATCGAAAAAGAAAGAAAAGGAAAAAACCAAGGGAAAACTCGCACGCCAAACGGTGGAAAAAAAAGAAAAATGGAAAAAATTCGAACAGTTCACGATGACGTCGAAATGCTTCAAGCCGCCCACCAGTGCATCATTTTTCCCACGCCGAATGACTCCCGCCAAGGACGAAAGGTGGACTGATGCAACTCGCACTTGAAGCCATCAGCAAGAAGTTGGGACGGGAGACCTGGCTGCACGAAATGAGCCTGGCACCGCACGATGGCCAGGTCACGGTCCTTCTGGGGGCGACGCAGGCCGGCAAGACCAGCCTCATGCGCATCATGGCCGGACTCGACACCCCCAGCCAGGGACGCGTTCGCGTCGACGGCGTCGACGTCACGGGCAGGTCGGTGCGCGAGCGCAATGTGGCGATGGTGTACCAGCAGTTCATCAACTATCCCTCCTTGACCGTGGCTGAGAACATCGGTTCTCCGCTCAAGCTGCGTGGGGAAAAGGGCGTAGCGGATCGCGTGCGTGAAATCGCCGATCGCCTGCATATCGACATGTTTCTGGACCGCTATCCGGCTGAACTGTCTGGCGGCCAGCAACAGCGCGTCGCCCTGGCGAGGGCCCTTGCAAAAGGCGCCCCGCTCATGTTGCTGGACGAGCCGCTGGTTAACCTGGACTATAAATTGCGTGAAGAACTGCGCGACGAGTTGAGCCAGCTGTTCGAGGCGGGAAGCTCTACTGTGATTTACGCCACGACCGAACCGGGTGAGGCGCTGCTGCTCGGGGGCTACACAGCTGTCATGGACGCCGGCGAGCTTTTGCAATACGGGCCGACCGCCGATGTCTTTCACGCGCCGATCTCATTGCGCGTGGCGCGTGCCTTCAGCGACCCGCCGATCAATCTGATCGGCGCCGAGGTGGCAGGTGTCGGTGTGCGTCTCAATGCCGGGCCTGCCCTGTCAATTCCACTGCCCGTCACGGCTTCCAGGACATTGACCATTGGCGTGCGCGCGGGTGCCCTGCGGATTTCCGGGCGGGAAGGCGACGTTGCGTTGCACGGGCAAGTGGAACTGGCCGAAATCTCAGGCTCTGATACCTTCGTGCACGTGGCAACCCAAGTAGGTGAGGTGGTGGCACAACTCACCGGGGTCCACCGTTTCGAGATCGGGACTGCAATCACTCTTCATCTCAGTCCGGCGCAGGTTTACGTGTTTGATGCGGCGGGGGCATTGCTGGTCGCTCCTTTCAGGAAGGACGCTCGCTGATGGCGCGCATCGATCTCGACCTGGCGCACGCATACCGCGCCAACCCGCAAGACGACAGCGACTACGCCTTGCTGCCGCTCAAAATGAGTTTCGACGATGGCGGGGCCTATGCCTTGCTTGGCCCTTCAGGTTGCGGCAAGACAACCATGCTGAACATTATGTCCGGCCTGTTGACGCCTTCGCAGGGGAGCGTCAGGTTCGACGGAGTGGACGTGACGCGCTCCTCTCCGCAGCAGCGCAACATCGCCCAGGTGTTTCAGTTTCCCGTGATCTACGACACCATGACGGTGGCCGAGAATCTGGCCTTTCCGTTAATTAACCGCAAGGTTCGCGAAGATCAGATCAAGAAACGCGTTGGCGAAATCGCCGAGATGCTGGAGTTGAGCGGCCAGTTGAACCAGCGCGCCGCCGGACTGACAGCCGATGCCAAGCAGAAGATTTCACTGGGCCGCGGCCTGGTGCGTTCCGACGTTTCGGCTGTGTTGTTCGACGAGCCGTTGACCGTGATCGATCCGCACCTCAAATGGCAGCTCAGGCGCAAGCTCAAGCAGATTCACCGCGAACTCAGGCTGACGCTGATCTATGTGACGCACGATCAGGTTGAGGCGCTTACCTTTGCCGACCAGGTGGTGGTGATGACGCGTGGCCGCGCGGTGCAGATGGGTAGCGCAGACGCGCTTTTCGAGCGGCCCGAGCACACCTTCGTGGGCCATTTTATCGGCTCGCCCGGCATGAACTTCCTGCCAGTCAAGGTCCATCAAGGCGTGCTTGAAACAGGGGGGGTCCAGCTAGCGTTGCCGCACGGCTGGCTCCTCCCTGAAGGAGAGTTGAAGCTGGGCGTGCGGCCCGAGTATGTGACGCTTGCTTCGTCGGCACAGCCCGGCGCACTGCCGGCCACGGTGGTGCAGATGCAGGACATCGGAACCTACATGATGCTGACCGCAAGGGTCGCGGGCCAGACGCTGAAAGCACGGATCAGCCCGGAGGCAGCCCTGCCGCGCCGAGGTGACAGCGTCTGGCTTCAGGTGCTCGGTGAGCGCACCTGCTTTTACAGGAACGAGCACCTTGTGGAGGTCCAGTGACAACGACCAAACCCCTGAACCAGAAAGCGTGGTTCCTGATCTTGCCGGTCCTGGTGTGTGTGGCGTTTTCTGCCATCTTGCCGCTGATGACCGTCGTGAATTATTCGGTGCAGGACATTATTTCCCCGGATCGGCGTGTGTTCGTGGGCACTGACTGGTTCGCTTCAGTCATGCGCGATGAGGATCTGCATGCGGCCCTGTGGCGTCAACTCATTTTCTCGTTCTCCGTCCTGGTGGTGGAAATCCCGCTGGGGATCGCGTTGGCTCTTTCAATGCCGCAGCAGGGCTGGACAGCCTCGGCGGCGCTGGTGTTGATCGCACTTTCTCTGCTGATTCCGTGGAATGTGGTGGGAACGATCTGGCAAATCTTCGGCCGCGCCGATATCGGCCTGCTGGGATTTTCACTGCAGAAGCTGGGATTCGACTACAGCTATACCGGCAACGCGACCCACGCCTGGCTGACGGTGCTGGCGATGGATGTGTGGCACTGGACGCCTCTGGTTGCGCTGCTGTGCTACGCCGGACTGCGCTCCATCCCGGACGCTTATTACCAGGCCGCCCGCATCGATGGCGCCAGCAAGATCGCGGTGTTCCGATTCATCCAGCTGCCCAAGATGCGTGGGGTGTTGATGATCGCAGTCCTGCTGCGGTTCATGGACAGCTTCATGATCTATACAGAGCCGTTTGTCCTCACTGGCGGGGGCCCTGGCAACGCGACCACGTTTCTATCCCAGTACCTGACGCAAAAGGCCGTTGGACAGTTTGACCTGGGGCCAGCGGCGGCCTTCTCGCTGATCTACTTCCTGATCATCCTGCTACTGTGCTTCGTCCTCTACAACTGGATGCAGCGGGTTGGCACCCAAGAACAGGAGGGCGGCCATGAATAAATCAGGTTTTCAGGCCCGTTCGCTCTTCCTGGTTGCCTACATCGCCTTTGCCTTGTTGCCCATCTACTGGATGGTCAACATGTCATTCAAAACGAACGAGGAGATTCTTTCCAGCTTCTCGCTACTGCCGCAGCATTTCACTTGGGGAAATTACAAAACCATTTTCACCGACCCGGCCTGGTACTCAGGTTACATCAACAGCATGATTTATGTGACCATCAATACGGTCATCTCGATCACGGTGGCGCTCCCCGCGGCCTATGCGTTTTCGCGCTACAGCTTCCTGGGCGACAAGCATGTGTTTTTCTGGCTCTTGACCAACCGCATGACGCCGCCGGCAGTGTTCCTGCTGCCATTTTTTCAGCTGTACACCACGGTGGGACTGATGGACACCCACATTGCGGTGGCGCTGGCGCACCTGCTTTTCAACGTTCCGCTGGCAGTGTGGATCCTGGAAGGCTTCATGAGCGGCATTCCGCGCGAGATCGACGAGACGGCATACATCGATGGCTATTCGCTGCCGCGTTTCTTCATCACGATTTTCCTGCCGCTCATCAAGGCCGGTGTCGGGGTGGCGGCATTCTTCTGCTTCATGTTCAGCTGGGTGGAGCTGCTGCTCGCGCGCACATTGACGAGTGTGAACGCGAAGCCCATCGTCGCGACGATGACACGCACCGTGTCGGCCTCGGGAATGGATTGGGCCACGCTGGCTGCTGCGGGAGTCCTGACCATCGTGCCAGGCGCCTTCGTGATCTGGTTTGTGCGGCATTACATCGCGAAGGGATTCGCGATGGGCCGCGTTTAGCGATCAAGGATCTGCATCATGTTCGACTGGATGGCCTGGACCACCCCGGTGGCCGTTTTTTTCAGCTGCATCGCGCTGATGCTGGCAGTCATGACGGTGTGGGAGATCAAGTCTCCGACCGTCCTGCGCAAGGGATTTCTGCCGATCGCCACGACGCGCGGCGATCGCTTGTTTATGGGATTGCTCGCGGCCGGCTATATCAACCTGGCCTTCATTGGCCTGGCGGGCAAATTCGCCGAATGGTTCGGACTTCAACAGGAGCCCAGCATCTGGGTGAGTTTCGTGTTTTCGATGGTCATGGTGGCCTTGATCATGCGCAGCGGCTGACGCATCCACGGGAATCCGGCCCGGATACTTCCCCAGGGCCGCGGGACCTCACTGCCAGCGGGGAAGCATTCACGTACTAGGAGACACCGATGAAGATGCGCTACACCGCACTTGCCTTCGCCGCAGCCTGCGCTGCGGGAGGCCCTGCATGGGCCGACGAGGCTGCAGCAAAAAAATGGATCGACAGCGAATTCCAGCCGTCCACGCTGAGCAAAGAACAGCAGATGGCCGAGATGAAATGGTTCATCGATGCAGCCAAAAAGTTGCAGGCCAAAGGCGTCAAGGAAATTTCGGTGGTCTCAGAAACTCTGACGGTGCACGAATACGAGTCTAAAACGCTCGCCAAAGCCTTCGAGGAAATCACCGGGATCAAGGTCAAGCACGACATCATCCAGGAAGGCGACGTCGTCGAGAAGCTACAGACCTCGATGCAGTCGGGGAAGTCGATTTACGACGGATGGATCAATGATTCGGACCACATCGGAACGCATTACCGGTATGGCACGGCACTGGCACTGACCGACCAGATGGCCGGACCGTGGAAGGAGTTCACCAACCCGGGGCTTGACCTGAAGGACTTCATCGGCACCAGCTTCACGACTGCGCCCGACGGCAAGCTGTATCAGTTGCCCGACCAGCAGTTCGCGAACCTGTACTGGTTCCGCGCCGACTTGTTCGCGCGCAAGGACCTGCAGGAGAAGTTCAAGGCCAAGTACGGTTATGACCTCGGTGTGCCACTGAACTGGAGCGCCTACGAGGACATTGCGGCGTTTTTCACCGACGACGTGAAGACGATCGATGGCAAGCCGATCTATGGCCACATGGATTACGGCAAGAAGGACCCGTCGCTGGGCTGGAGGTTCACCGACGCCTGGCTGTCCATGGCTGGCGCTGCCGACATCGGCATCCCGAACGGCTTGCCAATCGACGAATGGGGCATTCGCGTCGCTGACGACAAGTGCACACCGGTCGGTGCTGCAGTCGAGCGCGGGGGCGCCACCAATTCGCCGGCGGCAGTGTATGCGCTGACAAAATACATCGACTGGATGAAGAAGTACGCCCCGAAGGAAGCGACTGGAATGACGTTTGGCGAATCCGGACCGGTACCGGCCCAGGGTCAGATCGCCCAGCAGATCTTCTGGTACACCGCCTTTACAGCGGACATGATCAAACCGGGGCTGCCAGTGGTGAACGCTGACGGCACGCCCAAGTGGCGCATGGCGCCCGGCCCCAATGGACCGTACTGGAAACAGGGCATGCAAAATGGATACCAGGATGTGGGCTCATGGACCTTCCTCAAGTCCAATGAGCCAAACCGCACTGCCGCCGCCTGGCTCTACGCCCAGTTCGTCACAGCCAAGACAACATCGCTGAAAAAATCGATCGTGGGTCTGACGTTTGTCCGTGACAGCGATATCCGATCGGCCTATTTCACGCAAAACGCAGCGAAGTACGGCGGTCTGATCGAGTTTTATCGCAGTCCGGCCCGCGTCGCGTGGACCCCGACCGGGAATAACGTTCCCGACTACCCGAAGCTGGCGCAGCTTTGGTGGAAGAACGTGGCGGTGGCCGTGACCGGCGAGAAAACGCCGCAGCAGGCCATGGATAACCTGGCCAATGAGATGGACGACGTGATGAGTCGGCTGCAGCGGGCCGGGATGGCGCACTGCGCGCCAAAACTCAACCCCAAGAGTTCACCCGCCAAGTGGCTCAGCGACAAGAGCGCGCCCTGGAAGAAGCTGGCCAACGAAAAGCCGCAGGGCCAGACCATCAATTACGACAAGTTGTTGACCGCCTGGAAGGAAGGCCGCGTGCGCTGAAGATCCCGCGATTCGGACATTCCCGGCAAACCGTGCCCTGCCAACCAGTGCGTTGGCAGGGCATTGTTTTAAGCAGGGGATGAAGAAACAATCGCGGGATGCTCTTTGTATTCGCCGGTACCACCCAGAATGAACATTACCTTCAGATGCGACCCGTCATTGATTGACCTGCTTCCGTCCCCGGTTCCCGCGCGGGCCACGCTGCCGGAATGGTTGCGGCAAATGGCCCCGCGCGTTCCGTCGAGCCTGCACCGGCGAGCGATCCGCACGGTCAAGCAGTGCCCACCGTTTGTCGATGCCATGACGCACGGCTTCACCGTGCTGTTGCCCTGCGACGTGACAGTGGCGGCTGGAAAATTCAGTTGGGACTGGTCTCTTCCCCCTTTGGCGACGTACGGGCATCCGCGGGCGCCACTGAGTTTTCATGTCCCCGAGCAAATCGCCGGCTCGCCGCTTGCGCAGGGACAGCACTCGGTCATCAAGTTCAACAGCTTCTGGACGATCGAACTGGAGATGGGCTGGTCGCTCATGGTCGTGCACCCCGTCAACCGGGACGACCTGCCATTCCGGCTGGTCACTGGCCTGGTTGACGCAGATCGGTTCAACGAGGTGGGAATCAACTTTCCAGCTGTCTGGTCAGACCCCGACTTCGCCGGTGTGCTGCCGCGCGGTATGCCAATTGCGCAATGCTATCCGGTGCCTCGCGAGACGTTGACAATCGTGTGCGAAGCAATGTCTGCGGCGCACGTCAGCCGCTACGACGCACTGGCTGAGACGATTCTGTCCGGGCCGGGTGCGTATCGCAAAGGTTTCCGCGCGAAGCAGCGCGCAGGGTAATTCAAGCGGGGAGGCTCCTGAGCACCGAGCGCAGCACATCCAGGTCGAGCCAGAGGCAGCCCGTGTCTGGAGTCGAAAGGGCATGCGCGATTCGTCCGAAGGTGTCTTCCCGCATCCTGTATGCCCGACCGTATGCGCGCAATGCCTCGTCAAGCCTCCCGGCTTCCTGCAGGACGATTCCCAGGTTCACTTCGACCTCGGCGCGCGCTGGCGCAAGCTGCAGCACCGTTTGCAGAGCAACGACCGCACCGTTGAAGTCGTGCAGGTCCTGCCGTACCAGCGCCAGGTCAAACCACGCCTCGGCGCGTGCGGGCGCCAGAACCACGGCACGGGTCAACTCGAGTTGCGCATCGGTCAAATGGCCGCAGGCTTGCAAGGTGAGACCCAGTGCGTGCGCCGATTCCGCGCGATCTGGCAGCAAGGTTCTGGCGCGGGTATGGTGGACCAGTGCCGCCTGATGGTCGCCGATGGCGCGCGCCGCGTCTCCGGCGACGAGAAGGGACGGACCATGATCGGGTCGTAGCGCAATGCTCGCCGCGATGCATTCGCTGGCGCGTGCCAGTTGCCCGTCTTTCAAGCACAACAGGGCCAGAAGCTGAAGCACTGCCGCATGTGGTGGATGCGACGACAACGCACTTTCGCAAATCTGCCTGGCGCGCTCCGGCTGGCTTGCGTTGACATGGCGGACCGCCAGTGCGAGCGTCTCGTCTATGGATGCGGCCCGCGCGGTCATGCTGCGATCTTACGTGACCCGACCACCTTGCTCAATGGGTGTCTGACATCTACACCGTCAGTACCGGGCAGCTGCTGCTCGACGGACGAGACGTCACCATCGGGTGCGTCCGGCGCGATTGAACGGAACTCGTCGTCGATTGCGTTCTCGTCAAGTGCAATGAGCACTTTTTGTGTGCAGGACGAGAACGGGTGGCCGTAGAGCACCAGCGACATGTTGTCCCGACTTTTTAGTTCGGGCTCAAAAGGACAGGCTATGTCTGCTTTTGGCTGCGGCCCCCAGCCGTCGAAGCGATACCCAGCGCACGTGTCGACAGGCGCGGCATATTACGGTAGCCTGCAGTCCGTCCCCACGAAAGCGAGGTTGCCATGCAGGGTTTCACCGCGTTGCCCGGCCGACGGACCGAAAGCCGCTTGTACAGGTGGGGCGCCCTCCTCGCGCTGCTGGTGGTGTTTGCCGGGTTCGCCAGAACCTTCTATCTCAAGACGATCTTTGGCACACCGGCGTTGTCTGGCCTGCTGTTTACCCACGGCGTGCTGATGTCGCTGTGGTTCGCCCTGTTTTTCACGCAAGGATGGCTGGTGGCAAAGGGCCGCACCGACCTGCATCGCCGCCTGGGCGTGGGCGGCGTCGTACTGGCATTGCTGCTCGTCGGCGTGAGCGTGGCCACGGCCATCGACGCCGGCCGACGCGGTGCAACGCCGACCAAGGAAGTGCCGCCCTTGGTTTTCATGGCCATCCCGATGGCCGACGTGCTGGTCTTTGCCATCCTCCTCGGCATGGCCCTGTGGCTGCGGCGCCGGCCCGATTACCACAAGCGCCTGATGCTGCTGGCGACGCTGAGCATCCTCACGCCCGGCATCGCGCGCTTCCCCCTGCCAGGCTGGGGCTCGGGCGGACTGCCGCTCTTTTTCGGGCTGACCATCCTGGTGGTGGTCGTCTGCGTGGCCATCGACACTTTCCGCCATCGCCGGTTGCACCCCGCCTTCGGCTGGGGGGGCGCCTTCGTGATCGTGATGGTGCCGATGCGGCTGGTGGTGGCGGGCACGCCCATGTGGAGCAAATTCGCGGGGTGGTTAATCTCGTAACGGCAAACTTGCGACGCCCGCATCTGCCCAAGTCTACCCAGCCGCTGTCTCAGGCTTTCGGCAAGCGGTGCAGCGCGCAGAGCTTGTTTCCGTCCGGGTCACGCAGATAGGCCAGATAGAGTTTGCCGACTGCTCCTTCGCGGATTCCGGGTGGGTCCTCGCAGGTCGTTCCCCCGTTCTGCATGCCGGCCGCGTGCCACGCGTCGACCTGTTTCGGCGAGTCGCACGCGAACCCCACTGTGCTTCCGTTCCCGATGGTCTGCGGTTCGCCGTCAATCGGCAATGACACACCGAACGAACCCGCTTGGGAGCGCCAGAAAGCGCGGTGGCGGTCAACAAAGCCCGACCCGATTCCCAGCGTGCCGAGAACTGCGTCGTAGAAGCGCTTGGAACGGTCCACATCCGAAGTGCCGACCATCACGTGTGAAAACATGGGAACTCCCTAGGTATGTTGATCCTAGAACTTGTAGAGCCGCGCGGGATTGTCGACCAGAATCCGCTTGCGGACGGCCGCGTCGGGTTCCCACACCGCGAGCTGGTTCAGCAGCTTTCCATCGTCGATCCGCAGCAGTGGAGTGACGTCGGTTGGCTTCTTTCCCGGCGGGGTGACCGAATCCGGATGGGGCCAGTCGGTTCCCCAGATGATGCGATCAGGGTTCGCCGCGATGAGAGCCTTCGCGAAGGGAACCATGTCGCTGTACTCGGGGCCGAGGCTGGAGGAGCGATAGGCACCCGAGATTTTCACGTATGCCTTGCCCGACGTCACGAGCTCGACCAGCTCCGGAAAGCCGGGCTGCTTCAGCCCCGCCGCTGCCTGAACGCCGCCGAAGTGATCGAAGACGACTGGGACGGGAGACCCGGCAAACGTATCCCTGATGAGGGGAATCATCGACGCGTTTGTGTAGACCTGGACATGCCAGCCGCGATCCTTCACACGATCGACTGCGGCGTTGAAGCGCCGCTTCGCCTCGTCCGGATCGTTGACGCCTCCGGTCGCGAGATTGACGCGCACACCGCGGATGCCCGCTTTGTCCATCGCATCGAGCTCGGCATCGGAATTCCGGGGCCCGATCACGGCGACGCCACGCGCATCCTGGCCGCGGGCCTGCATGCCGAAAAGCGTCGCGGAATTGTCAGTGCCGTAGACGCTCGGCGTGACGATCACCACACGCTGCATTTGAAGCGCCTTGTGCAGCGCCTTCATTTCCTCGGGCGAGGCGGGCTCGGGCGTGTAGACCCGCCCGTCGAACCAGGGGAATCGTGCGGGATCACCGTGGATGTGCGTATGGCAATCGCACGCGCCGGGCGGGATGGCGAAATTGACCGGTGTGGCGGGCTGCGAAGGCTCGGCGAATACCGATCCCGCACGGGCGAGGGCGCTTGCGGCGATCGCGCCAAACACAACATCACGTCTCGTTGTCATGCTGATTCTCCTGGTTGGACTACGGACTTAGCCAACGGCAGGCCCGATTCAGGGCAGGCGCAATCGAGGCCACACTGATGTTCGAGCCGCCGCTGCGCTTCGAAGATCATCTTATTTTGGTCCCGGACAACGAATGAGAGGGACTTCCCTGTCCCGAGCCAATCGCCTCCGCCATCGTGTCGGCTCGTGGCGGACCGCTTCTGGCCGAAAGCCGCAAGCTTGTCAGATGGCTGGATTCGACCCAAGCTTCTCCTGCCATTTTCCCGTCTTGCCTCCGCCGGGGCGCGCGGGCTAAGATGAGATTGCAACGCGGATGTCTTGCCAGTTCCGCGTCGTCGGCGCGGTGCTCGGGCCGCGAGTTGGCAAAACAATACTGGAGACAACACAATGCCGTTTGGTCCGCTTGGCCGGTGCGCGATCGCCGCCTCTCTTTTGCTGGC
>JANXVP010000320.1 GCA_025351615.1 Ramlibacter sp.
GCCATCGGCGGCGTGGTCGGCGGTTTGCTCGGCAACCAGGTCGGCCACGGAAACGGCCGCGCGGCGGCGACCGTGCTCGGCGCGGCAGGCGGCGCCTATGCGGGTCACGCCATCGAGAAAAACCGGGTCCGCTACACAGCCTATGTCATGCACATCCGGATGCAGGATGGTTCGATGCGTACCGTGGAGCAACGGGGTGCGATCGCCAGGGGGTCTCACGTCGTGGTTGAAGGCAACACGGCGCGGTTGGCAGCGTCGCACGGCTGACCCGGAGCCGTGACGTCGACCTGGAGATGGATGGCGACGCTGGCTGGCTTGATGGCGGGCCTGTCTCCTCAAGCTGGGGCCGCCTACGTCAACACCACGGCCGGCGGCGCGCTGCGTCCGGGGGTGTATGGCCGCATCGACATCGGCAAGGCTTCGCCGCCGCCTGTCATCTACCCCCAGCCGGTGATCGCGTCGCGCGCTTTGCCGGCCCCAGGCGCCAGGCCGGCTTACCTCTATGTCCCGCCTGGACAGGCGCGCAAGTGGTCCAAGTATTGCGGCAAATACCAGGCGTGCAGCGTACCCGTGTACTTCGTGCGGATGGACAACAGCCCGAGCCGGCTGGGCAAGTGGAAGAGCCGCAGCGAAACCGGCAACCGGGTCGCCGCCCGGATGGCCTTACGGGCGCCGCAGGTGCAGACCAGGCCTTAGCCCGGCCCCTGCGCCACTTGCAAGATCAGCTTGCCGAAGTTCTCGCCGGTGAACAGCTTGGTCAGCGCCTGCGCAAAGGCGCTCACACCGCCGGCCATCACATCTTCCCGGCTCTTCATCCGGCCGTCTTTCAGGTAGCCCGCCATCTCCTTCACAGCCACCGGAAAACGATCGGCGTAGTCGAACACGACGATGCCTTCCATCCGCGCGCGGTTGACCAGCAGCGACAGATAGTTCCTGGGACCCTGGACCGGCGCGGTGTTGTTGTACTGACTGATCGCGCCGCAGATGACGATGCGCGCACCGCGGCCGATGCGGGCCAGCACGTCGTCCAGGATGGCGCCGCCGACGTTGTCGAAATAGACGTCCACGCCTTTCTGACAATGCTGCTTCAACCCGGCCTTCACGTCGCCGGCCTTGTAGTCGATGCAGGCGTCGAAGCCTAGCTCCCGCACCACCCATTCGCACTTGGCGGGGCCGCCGGCGATGCCGACCACCCGGCAGCCCTTGATCTTCGCCAGCTGGCCGACGGTCTGCCCCACCGCGCCGGCGGCGCCTGAAACCACGACAGTCTCGCCGGCTTTCGGCTGGCCGACATCCATCAGTCCGAAGTAGGCCGTCATTCCCGGCATGCCAAGCACGTTCAGCCACTGGCTTGGGCTGCCCAGGCGGGTGTCGATCGGGTGCAGCCCGAAGCGCTGTGCCTGGCCGGCCTCGATCAGCGCGTACTCCTGCACGCCGACGCCCGCGGACACCAGCGTGCCGATCGCGAACTGCGGGTTTTTGGAGGCGATCACCTCACCGATGCCACCGGCCCGCATCACTTCCCCGATCGCCACGGGCGCGATGTAGCTCTTGCCTTCGTTCATCCAGCCCCGCATCGCCGGATCGAGTGAGAGCGCCAGCGTCCTGAGCAGGATGCCACCTTCGGACGGTTCCACGACCGGCTCGGCCGTGAAGCTCCAGTCCTGGGGCGTGGGCATTCCGACCGGGCGCCTGGCGAGGCGGACTTGGTGGTTGGTGAGGGCGGCGATCGGTGTCATGCAGTGTCCTGGATGGTTCAGGCATGCTAGCCAGATCGCTGCGGCCGCCGGGTTGCGCAGGTGACAGCCGGGCGGCGCCGACCGGGCGGCACGGCGCGCAAGGCCTGCGCACAAATCTGTTTTGCTTGTGCTGTAATCATTGGGAAACGGGACTCGAACATTGGGCCGGGACGCGCGCATCACGCAATGCCACCGCCCCGCCATCCAGACCACAAGGGAATTTCGCCGATGTCCGCGATACCGATTTCTGCTGCCACTGCTGCAGACATGTGTTGGCGCTCTGCGCTGGCCGTGCGTTACGGGCAGGTGCGCCGACACAGCCTG
>JANXVP010000392.1 GCA_025351615.1 Ramlibacter sp.
GAAGGCGATCTGATCGACTACCAGCCTTGCGGTGGCACCCACGTCGCCAATACAGCGGAGATCGGCCAAGTGGTCGTGACCAAAATCGAGAAAAAGAGCGCCACGACCCGGCGCGTCGTGCTCGGTTTCGCGTCCGCCGGAACTTAAACCCATTCATTCATTCCGACTGAGTACTGTGGTCCAACACCTGAGCTTGCGCGGCGCCTTCCTGTCAATTGTCCTGATACTGGCTTCGATCGGCCTGTCGCTGCCGGTCAGCGCGCAGGGCGGCGCCAAGAGCGTGGTGACCACCGAGCATGTGCGGGCCGAGTTGATGGCGCATGCGCCTGAGGGCGTCGAGCCGGGCAAGCCGGTGTGGGTGGGGCTGCAATTGACGCATCAGCCCGAATGGCACACCTACTGGAAGAATTCCGGCGACTCCGGCCTGCCGACGCAGCTCACCTGGACGCTGCCAGCCGGCGTGACGGCTGGCGACATTGCCTGGCCGCTGCCGAAAAAGATTGCGATCGGCAACCTGGCCAACTACGGGTACGAAGGCACGGTGCTGTTGCCGGTGCCGCTAACGATCACGCCGGCGTTCAAGCCATCGCTGCTGGCCAGCGATCTGGTCGTCAAGCTGAAGGCCAACTGGCTGGTCTGCCGCAAAGAATGCGTTCCGGAGGAAGGCGATTTCACGCTGCAGCTTCCGGTGCGCAGCACCACCGCGATCAACGCTGCCGCCTTCGATGCGGCGGCGAAGGCCCAGCCGCGGCCAGTCCTGAGTGGCACGCAAGGCGTCCTGCCCCCAGGCCATGTGCAGATCGAAGGCAACACGATCAAGTTGACGGTGCAGGGGCTGCCCGTGGCGCTGCGCGGCAGGAAGCTGGACCTGTTTCCCGAAACGCCTGAGGTCATCGAGACTGCCGCTGATTTTTCCCAAGGCTGGAGCGGCGCCGTCTGGACCGCGACCGTGCCCCTGGCCCAGCAGCGCAGCGGCAGCCCGCAAATGATGCCGTTCGTGCTGGCGGATGGCAGCCAGGGCTATCGCGTCGAACTCAGGGTGCTGGGCGAGTGGCCCAAGGTTGCGGCAGCACCCAGCGTGTCGCCGGAACTGGCAGCGGCCTTGCGCGGCAACGCCGGCGCGCCGCAGTCCCCACCATCGATCGGTTTCTTTGCGGCCCTGGCTGGCGCCCTTCTGGGCGGCCTGATCCTCAACCTGATGCCGTGCGTGTTCCCGGTGCTGGCCATCAAGGTTGTCGGCTTCACCCGCCACGCAGCCGACCGCCGCAGCCATCGAATCAGTGGCATCGCCTACACCTTCGGAGTCGTGCTGTCCTTTGTCGCGCTGGGCGCCCTGGTGCTGGCATTGCGCGCGGCCGGCGAGCAACTGGGGTGGGGCTTCCAGCTGCAGTCGCCCGCCGTCGTGGCGACGCTGGCGGCCCTGTTCACCGTGATCGGCCTGAACCTGTCGGGCCTGTTCGAATTCGGCGCTTTCCTGCCCTCCAGACTGGCCTCGCTGGAGGCGCGCCATCCGGTCGCCAATTCGTTTCTGTCGGGCGTCCTCGCGGTGGCGATCGCCTCGCCTTGCACCGCGCCTTTCATGGGCGCCTCGCTGGGCCTGGCGATCGCGCTGCCCGCGGCGCAGGCATTGATGATCTTCGCGGCCATCGGGATCGGCATGGCGCTTCCGTACCTCGCCGCCAGCCTGGTGCCGGCGTTCTCGCGTCTGCTGCCCAGGCCCGGCGCGTGGATGGACATCTTTCGCAAGCTGATGGCTTTCCCGATGTTCGCCACCGTCGCCTGGCTGGTCTGGGTGCTGGGCCAGCAAAGCGGCATCGATGGCGCCGGCGCCTTGCTGGCCCTGCTGGTGGCGCTCGCAATGCTGATCTGGGCCTTGACGCTGAAGGGCCGTGCCCGCATCGTCGTCGCTGCCATCTCGATTGCCAGCCTCGCGCTGCTGGCCTGGACCGCCGGGCCCAGCATCACCCGGGCGCAGCCGGCGACGCCGCTGGCGGCGAACGCGCAGGGCTGGCAGGCCTGGCAGCCGGGACGCGTCGACCAGCTGCTCGCCTCCGGCCAGCCGGTGTTCGTGGATTTCACCGCGGCCTGGTGCGTGACTTGCCAGTACAACAAGAAGACGACGCTTTCCAATGCGAAGGTGCTGGCCGATCTCACGGCCAAGAACGTGACGCTGCTGCGCGCCGACTGGACGAGGCGCGATCCCGCAATCACCGCGGCGCTGGGGCAGCTCGGGCGCAGCGGCGTCCCGGTGTATGTGTTTTACCAGCAGGGACGGGCTCCGGTGGTCCTGTCCGAGATCCTGGGCGTGGACGAGATCCGTTCGGTCATCGCCCGCTTGTGACCCGCTCCCGTGCTGCGCCGTACACTGGCGCGCATGAACAGCATCAGCGAGCTGCGGCGCATCCTGTCCACCTGCAAGACCATCGCGGTGGTCGGCCTGTCGCCGCAGTGGCACCGTCCGAGCTTCTTTGCGGCCAAGTACATGCAGGGACATGGCTACCGCATCGTTCCGATCAATCCGGGCGCCACGGAGATCCTCGGCCAGCCCAGCTACGCCAGCCTGACGGCCGCCGCCCAGGCGCTGGAGGCGGAGGGCCTGCGGATCGACATGGTGGACTGCTTCCGGAAAACAGACGACATCCCGCCGCTCGCCGACGAAGCAATTGCCATCGGTGCCCGCTGCCTGTGGCAGCAGATCGGCGTCGTCAACGAGACGGCCGCAAAGACAGCGCGCGACGCCGGACTTGACACCGTGCTGGACCGCTGCGTGAAGATCGAGCACGCACGCCTGTTCGGCGGCCTGGGCTGGGCCGGCGTGAACACGCAAGTGATCTCGTCGCACCGTCCGCGGCAGTTGCCTTACTGATCCAGCGATGCAAAACGACAAGACAAGCAAAGACCAGCAGGCTGGTGCCGACCACGTGGACGGGTTCGGCAAAGACCAGCAGGCTGGTGCCGACCACGCGTACGGGTTCGGCACCAGGGCCATCCACGCCGGTGCGGTGCCGGATCCGGTGACCGGCGCGCGCGCCACGCCCATCCACCAGACGACCAGCTTCGTGTTCGACTCCGCCGAGCACGCGGCCAGCCTGTTCAACCTCCAGACCTTCGGCAATGTCTACAGCCGCATCAGCAACCCGACCGTGGCGGTGCTGGAAGAGCGGGTGGCGTCACTGGAGGGCGGACGCGCCGCGCTGGCCTGCGCGACCGGAATGGCGGCGCAGATGACCGCGCTGCTGGCCATCCTCAAAACCGGCGACCACATCGTCGCGGCCTCCACGCTCTACGGCGGCAGCATCGGGCAGCTGGGCCTCGGCTTTTCACGGCTCGGCATCGAGACCACCTTCGTCGATCCGCAGGACCCGGACAACTTCCGGCGCGCCATCCGGCCCAACACGCGGGCCCTGTACGGAGAAACCATCGGCAATCCGCTGGTGAACGTGCTGGACATCGATGCGGTCGCCGCCATCGCGCACGAACACGGACTGCCGTTGATCATCGACAACACCGTCGCCAGCCCCTATCTCTGCACGCCGTTCGCATTCGGTGCCGACATCGTGGTCCACAGCGCCACCAAGTATCTAGGCGGCCACGGCACCACGATGGCGGGCGTCCTGGTCGAATCCGGAAAGTTCGACTGGGGCTCGCCGCTGTCGAAAGACAAGTTTCCCGAGATGCTGGAGCCGAGCCGCGCTTATCACGGCGTCAAGTTCTACGAGACCTTCGGCGACTTCGGCTACACGATGAAGGCACGGATGGAGGTGAACCGGACCTTCGGCGCCAGCCTGTCGCCGATGAATGCGTGGCTGATCCTGCAGGGCGTCGAGACCCTGCACCTGCGAATGCAGGCGCATTGCCGCAATGCGCTGCGCGTCGCGCAATTTCTGAGCGACCACCCGCTGGTCAGCTGGGTCAACTATCCGGGACTGCCGCAGTCGCCGCATCACGCGCTGGCGAAAAAGCAGTTTCGCTCGGTCGACGGCGTCCCGGGCGCATCGGGCATCCTGACGTTCGGCATTCAGGCCGCGGATCCGGCGCGTGCGGGCGAACGCTTCATCGACGCCTGCGAATTCCTGAGCCACCTCGCCAACATCGGCGACGCCAAGACGCTGGTGATTCATCCGGCTTCCACCACCCATCGCCAGCTCGACGAAGCCGAACTCCTGCGGGCCGGTGTCCGCCCCGACATGGTCCGGCTTTCCGTGGGGATTGAGGACGTGGACGACATCCTTTGGGATATCGGCCAGGCGCTGCGGCAGGCCATCTGATTGCGTGAGCGCGGCGTTCGCCCGCGCCGATTGCGCAACGCCGGACACGGCGACAAGTAGCTTTCTGGCTGCCAACGTTGCCACTGCGTCAAACTCGGCGCGGATGCGGCTTTCCAGAAGGGCGCCGACGTCGAGGCTTTTATCGATTACTGCTACGCCGTGGCGCAATCGCATCCGGGCAGCTGACCCTGCCGGCCCCCTGCGACAATGGGCCATGAGTTTTCAATCTCTCCAGAACGACAGCTTTCTGCGCGCCTGCCAGCGGCAGTCCACTGCGCACACTCCGGTGTGGCTGATGCGGCAGGCCGGCCGTTACCTGCCGGAGTACCGCGCCACCCGCGCCCGCGCAGGCAGCTTCATGGGGCTGGCGACCAACGTCGACTACGCGACCGAGGTGACTTTGCAACCGCTGGAGCGCTATGCCCTGGACGCTGCCATCCTTTTTTCCGACATCCTCACGGTCCCCGACGCCATGGGGCTCGGGCTGAGTTTCGCCCTCGGCGAGGGTCCCCGCTTCGCCTCGCCGGTGCGGGACGAGGCTGCGGTCCGGGCGCTGGCCGTGCCTGACATGGACAAGCTGCGCTACGTGTTCGACGCGGTCACCTCGATCCGCCGCGCCCTGGCGGGCCGCGTGCCGCTGATCGGTTTTTCGGGCAGCCCCTGGACTTTGGCCTGCTACATGGTCGAAGGCGCCGGCTCGGACGATTACCGCCTGGTGAAGACCATGCTGTACAGCCGCCCGGACCTGATGCACCGCATGCTGCAGGTCAACGCTGATTCCGTGGCGGCCTACCTGAATGCGCAGATCGAAGCCGGCGCGCAAGCCGTGATGTTGTTCGACAGCTGGGGCGGCGTTCTTGCCGATGGGGCATTCCAGGAATTCAGCCTGGCCTACACCGCACAGGTGCTGGCCCAGCTGCATCGAAGCTGGGACGGGGCTTCCATTCCGCGCATCGTGTTCACCAAGGGCGGCGGCCCGTGGCTGGAGCAGATGGGACTGCTCGACTGCGAGGTGCTGGGGCTGGACTGGACAGTGAACCTGGCGCGCGCCCGCGCCACGGTCGGCCAGCGGATGGCGCTGCAGGGCAACCTGGACCCGAACGTCCTTTTCGCGCCGCCCGCGCAGATCGAGGCGCAGACACGGGGGGTCCTGGACAGCTTTGGCCGGCCGCATACCGGTGCCGGGCAAGGCCCGACACATATCTTCAACCTGGGCCACGGCATCAACCAGCACACGCCGCCGGAGCATGTGACGGCCCTCGTGGACACCGTGCATAGCTATTCGCGTCAGCAACGAAGCGCCTGACAGCCGAGCCGAGCGCATGAGTGAATTTCGTCATCAGGACCTTCCCTAGCAGACAAGGGACGCAAAAATTCCACTTGCCGGCTTGACTTATGCACAAAAGTTTGGTTGCGGCACTGCACAACAGGCGCCTGGTACTCCGCCTTGCTATAAAACCCATAGCGAATGCAAGCCATTGATTTTATTGGGTTTATTTCTCTGCACTTTTTACGGGCATTCCAGCAGGAGCCTTGAGCCTCAACGCTTTGCGACGCTTCGGAGTGGGTTGTCAACAAAGTTATCCACAAAAATTGTGGCTACATCTTCAATCCATATAGAAATCAAAGACTTAGCCGATGTTTCGCCAGAACAACTCAACACAAGCGGCTAACCGCGCAATTTCGTGAGCCTCAGCCTGAGCGTTGTGGTGCCGATGCCAGCCCACAGTTCGCTGGGTGGGCCGTTGAGCTACCGAAGTGAGTTTCCACTCGCGCCGGGAACACTTGTTCGCGTCCCCCTG
>JANXVP010000424.1 GCA_025351615.1 Ramlibacter sp.
CGATCACGCCGGCCTGCGGCTTCGTCGGCCCGATGGGCGCGATCGTGATCGGCCTGCTGGCCGGCCTGGTCTGCCTGTGGGGTGTCAACGGCCTCAAGCGCATCCTGGGCGCCGACGACACGCTGGACGTGTTCGGCGTTCACGGTGTGGGCGGGATCCTGGGCGCGCTGCTGACCGGCGTGTTCGCCTCGCCGTCCCTGGGCGGCGTCGGCATCTACGACTACGTCGCCAACAAGGTGAGCCCGGACTACTCGATCGGTGGCCAGGTCTGGATCCAGTTCCAGGCCGTGCTGACCACCATCGTCTGGTCGGGCGTCGTTGCCTTCATCGCTTACAAGATCGTCGACCTCGTCATCGGCCTGCGCGTCTCCGAAGAGGAAGAGCGCGAAGGCCTGGACATCAGCTCGCACGGCGAAACGGCATACAACCGCTAATGTCCCGACCAGCCTGCGGCGCCTGCGGGCGGCCGCGGCGAAAAGAGCACATGCTGCGGCGCCGCGACGTGGCCGCAGCCCCTGGGCAAATGCAAGTCTCCTTTGGATGTTCAGCCCGCGGTGCGCAAGCCCTGCGGGCTTTTTTTCGCCCGGCGGCCTCGGTGTCAGGCGGCGTTGAGGCGTCGCTCCATCAATTCGGTGCTCATTCCGATCGGCTGCAGATGGACCACCATGTGATGGCGCATGGCAAATGCCAGCCGTCTGAGCAAGGCATAACGTGCCGCCTCCACCCGCCACGGCCCTACTGGTTGCGGATTGGTCGCTGACTCCTGCATTCGGTGCTCCGGAAACTTCGACCGATGGTCGCGGGTTGCGCTATGGCGCGGGGGACCTGACGCGGGCTGCGCGTGCACAATATCCGCAGGAGACGCCGACATGATCCGATTGAAGTCCGACGCGTTGCTGGTTTGCGAAATCGAACCCCAGCTGGGCGGCTGTGTCATCGGCCTCTGGTTCGACGGTGTGCCGGTGCTGCGGTCGACGCGAGGGCCGCTGGCGACCGCGCGCGAAGCCGGCAGCTATCCGCTGGTGCCGTTCTCCAACCGCATCGCGCGCGCGACTCTTCTGTGGCAGGGGACCAGCCACCCGCTGGTCAGCAACAACGCACCCGAGCCGCACGCCATCCATGGGGTCGGCTGGCAGCGGCCCTGGACGGTGCTGGACAGCGACGACAGCTTCGTCATGCTGGCCTGCGAACATCGCGCCGATGCGGCCTGGCCCTTTGCTTTCGACAGCTCTCAGACCCTGCGGCTGCGTGGCAACGCACTGGAAATGACGCTGGCGCTGACCAACCAGTCAGGCCAGCCGGCGCCGGCCGGGCTGGGCTGGCATCCGTTTTTCGTCAAGCGGCCCGGCAGCCGGATCGCCTTCGAGGCGACCGGCCGCTGGGAGATGGGCCCTGACAAGCTTCCCACGACGCGCCGGCCGGCACATGGACTCGATGCGGACTGCGCCCAGCTCGACGTCGACCATTGTTTCGACGGCTGGAACGGCCTTGTGCAGCTGCGCGACGAGCTCCTGAGCACCCGGATCCACTCGAACCTGCGCCGGCTGGTGGTGTTCACCAATGCCAGCCGCGACTCGATCGCCATCGAGCCGGTCAGCCACGTCAACAACGCGATCAACCTGGTGGCGGCGGGCGCCGATGCGGGCGACCTGGGCCTGCACACGCTGCAGCCCGGCGAAACCTTGACGGCGCAAATGAGTATTGCCGTGGAGCGGGTGCAGTGACCGTCGCCGGGCGGGATCGTTGGCAGGTGGCGGTGTCGCAGCGGGACCGGCTGGGTGAGTCCCCTTTCTGGCATCCGGACGAGCGCATGCTGTACTGGGTCGATATTCCGGCGCTGCAGGTGCGGCGCTGCGATGCGGCGGGCGGCCCGGTCGAGAGCTGGGCGATGCCGACCGAGCCCGGCTGCATCGCGCCGGCCGCCAGCGGCGGTCTGGTGGTCGCCTTGCGCGACGGCATCTACCGCGCGCGCAGCTGGGGCGGCGCGCTGAAGGCCCTCGCGCACTTCAACTACGACACCGGCACCACGCGCTTGAACGACGGCAAGGCCGACCCGCTGGGGCGGATGTGGGCCGGCACCATGTACGAGCCACGCGACGAGCTCCGGGCCGAGCTTTATAGCGTCGATTGCCGGCCGGACAACGGTTGCGGCGGCAAGCCGCTGGTCGAGCTGAAGGCGGGGAGCGCCGTCACCGCCAACGGACTGGCCTGGGCGCCGGACCGCAGCACGGTGTACTGGGCCGACACCACAAACCACGTGATCCGGGCCTGGGACTGGGACGCCGCGAGCAACGCGATGCGCAACCAGCGCGTGTTCCAGCAGTTCCCGGCCAAGCCGCCGCGATGGACGCCTGGCCAGCCCGGTTACGGTGGCCGGCCTGACGGCGCCGCCATCGATGTGCAAGGCAATTACTGGTGCGCGATGTACGAAGGCGCACGGCTGCTGCAGTTCTCCGCGGCTGGCGAGTTGCTGCAGGAGCTGCCGGTGCCGGCGGCCTGCCCGACGATGCCGTGCTTCGGCGGTGTCGGCCTGCAGACGCTGTACCTCACCACTGCCAGCGACAAGCGACCCGCGTCGGAACTGGCGAGCTACCCGAACTCCGGCTGCGTGTTCTCGATGCGGGTCGAGGTGCCGGGACTGCCGGTGAATTTCTTCATCGACTAAAAAATCAGTGCTCCGGCGAACGGACTTCGCCACGGACCCGCTTACCATCCTGCCATGGACTCCACCGTCGAAGCTCTGGTTGAACGCGTGCGCGCTGCGGCCGCGCAAAGCGCCACGCTGCGCATTCGCGGCGGCGGCAGCAAGGACTTTTATGGCGAGCTGTCGCAGGGCGAGTTGCTCGACACGCGGGCCGTGGCAGGCGTCACCAGCTACGAACCCAGCGAGCTGGTGGTCACCGTCCGTGCGGGAACGCCGCTGGCCGAGCTGGAAGCGCTGCTGGCTGGCCAGGGCCAGTGCCTTCCCTTCGAACCGCCGGACTTCGGCGCCAGCGCGACTGTCGGCGGCATGGTTGCCGCGGGTCTGTCAGGGCCGGCTCGCGCGAGCGTGGGCTCGGCCCGCGACTATGTACTCGGGCTGACGATGGTCAATGGCCGCGGCGAGCTGCTGACGTTTGGCGGCCAGGTGATGAAGAACGTCGCCGGCTACGACGTCTCGCGGCTGATGGTCGGCGCGCTAGGCACGCTCGGCCTGATCGTCGAGGTCAGCCTCAAGGTGCTCGGGGTGGCGCCCGCGGAGGCGACGCTGAAATTCGAACTGACCCAGGCCGATGCGCTGCGGCAGCTCAATCTGTGGGGCGGCCAGCCCCTGCCATTGAACGCGAGCTGCTG
>JANXVP010000436.1 GCA_025351615.1 Ramlibacter sp.
CGAGGACAACCCGTACGGCGACCTGTGGTTCGAGCGGCCGCCGCCGTTGCCGCTGTCCGCCCGCAATCCCGATGGCTGCATCTACCTCGGCTCGTTTTCGAAGGTGCTGGCGCCGGGCTTGCGGCTGGGTTTCCTGGTCGCGCCCAAGCCCCTCTACCCCAAGCTGCTGCAGGCCAAACAGGCGGCCGACCTGCACAGCCCCGGCTTCAACCAGCGCATGATCGCCGAGGTGATGAAGGACGGATTCCTGGACCGGCATGTGCCGACCATCCGTGCGCTGTACAGGGCCCAGCGCGATGCGATGCTGGCGGCCCTCAAGCGCGAGATGGCCGATCTCGACGTGCAATGGAACACGCCCGATGGCGGCATGTTCCTGTGGCTGCGGCTCCCACATGGCGTGGACGCCACCCAACTGCTGCCGCGGGCCGTCGACAAGGGCGTGGCTTTCGTGCCGGGCGCGGCATTCTTCGCGGGGCCGGCGGATCCGCGAACAGTGCGGCTGTCCTTCGTCACCGCCGGCACCAGCGAGATCGACAGGGGCATTGCGGCGCTCGCCGCCGCGATTCGTGAGACGCCGGCGCTCGCCGCCGCGATTCGTGAAACTCCGCAGCGGTAAGGCGGCACCATGCTGAAAATCTGGGGCCGCCTCACCTCCATCAACGTGCGCAAGGTGGTGTTCACCGCGCAGGAACTTCAACTTCCCTTCGAACGGGTGGACGCTGGCCTGCAGTTCGGCGTGGTCCGGTCACCGGAATACCTGGCGAAAAATCCGAACGCCCTGGTGCCGACGCTCGAGGACGGCGACCTGCGGCTCTGGGAGTCCAACGTGATCGTGCGCTACCTGTGCGCAAAGCATTCGCCCGGTGTCCTGTATCCGCTGGATTTGCCCCGCCGCTTCGATGCTGAGCGCTGGATGGACTGGCAGCAGACCACCCTCAGCCCAGCGGGGCGCAACGGCTTCATCCAGTGGTTTCGTACGCCCGCGGCCCAACGCAGCATGGACTTGATCGCGCAGTCGACGTCAGCCACAGAGGCGCTGATGGCGATGCTGGACGACCACCTGGCGCGCCAGCCGTTCATGTCTGGCGACCGCTTCACCATGGCCGACATCCCGATCGCTTGCGAGTTGCATCGCTGGCAAGCCTTGCCGCAGCCGCGCCCCGAGCGCAGGCACCTGAAGCGCTGGTATGACGCGATCGATGCGCGGCCGGCCGCCCGCGGCGTTTTCGACCTTGCCCTGTCCTGAAATAATCCCTGCAATGACACCCACCTCCTCTCGACAATCCCGGGACCGGCGGTTTTGCCAGGTCGACGTCTTCACCGCGACGGCCTACCGGGGCAATCCGCTGGCCGTCGTGCTCGACGGCAGCGGCCTGGACGAGGAAGCGATGCAGCGCTTCGCGCGCTGGACCCACCTCTCCGAGACCACCTTCCTGCTGCCGCCGACGCTGCCCGAAGCCGACTACGGCGTTCGAATCTTCACGCCCGGGGGCGAGCTGCCGTTCGCCGGCCACCCCACGCTCGGCAGCTGCCACGCGTGGCTCGAAGCAGGCGGCGCTCCAGGGAGGGACGACGTCATCGTGCAGGAGTGCCAGGTGGGCCTGGTCCAGATCCGGCGTGACGCACCGCGCCTGGCTTTTGCAGCGCCGCCAGTCACGCGCACAACGCCCATCCCCGCCCTTGTCGCCCAGGTCGTGGACGCGCTGGGACTGCAAGCGGCGCAAGTCATCGAGGCGCGAATGCTGGACAACGGACCCGTCTGGATGGGCCTGCTGCTGGATCAGCCGGATAGCGTGCTGCGGCTCGCGCCCAATCACCCGGCCCTTGCGAAGCTGGGATACAAGGTGGGTGTCGCAGCGATCTACGGTTCGCCGCCAACAGGGGCGGCTACACCGTCGCCATCTCTGGAGGTGCGGGCTTTTGCGGCGCCGATCGGCATCGACGAAGACCCGGTCACCGGCAGCCTCAACGCCAGCCTGGCGCAGTGGCTGATCGCTGACGAGCACCTGCCGACGGCATACATCGCAGCGCAGGGAACCTGCCTGGATCGGGCCGGCCGCGTGCACATCGAGTGCGATTCTTCCGGCCAGGTGTGGGTCGGCGGCGAGTCGGTGTCCTGCATCCGCGGAAAGGTGTCGCTGTGACGGTCGTTTCGCGCGTCGATCATCTCGTCGTCGCCGCCGATTCGCTGGCGCAAGGCATGGCCTGGTGCGAAGACACGCTATTCGTCACCCCGCGGGCGGGTGGAGACCATCCCCTGATGGGAACGCACAATGCGGTCCTGCGCATCTCGACGCCGGCATTCGCGCGCGCCTACCTCGAAATTATTGCGATCAATCCCGCTGCGGCGGACCCCCGCCGCCGGCGCTGGTTCGACCTGGACGACCCCGCCCTGCGCGAACGCGTCCGCCAGCAGCCCAGGCTGGTGCATTTCGTCGCCGACTGCGTACCGGCCATTGCCGGCAGCCGGGCGCTCGACTCTCTGGGCATCGACCGGGGTCCGCTGCTGGCGGCGCAACGTGAAACGGCCGGCGGCCTCCTGCAATGGAAGATCACCGTCCGCGAGGACGGCCAGCGGCTGTTTTGCGGCGCGCTGCCGACGCTGATCGAATGGGGCGACGCCCATCCGGCGGACAGCCTGCCGGAATCGGGCCTGGAGCTGCTGTCCGTGATGGCGACGCATCCGCGACCGGACGACCTGTTTGCGGCTTACAAGGCGATCGGGCTGGAGCAGGTCGGGGTCGAGGCCGGGTCGCCCAACCTGGCTGCGACCTTGCTGACACCCTTGGGCGTCGTGACGCTCGAATCGATGGGCCTGTAGATGTTCAGCAGGCAGCAGGCGCGACTTGCCATGGCCACAGTCCACGCCGTGATGCCGCCGACGCCGCAATATGCGTGGCCCCTGCTGCGCGAACGCCTCGGCACCACGGTGTGGGTGAAGCACGAGAACCACACGCCCGCTGGCGCTTTCAAGGTGCGCGGTGGGCTGACGTACTTCGAGACCCTGCTGCGGGAACAACCCGCGCTGGCCGGAGTGATCAGCGCCACGCGCGGCAACCACGGCCAGTCGGTCGGGCTGGCGGCACGGCGTTGCGGCCTGCCGGCCACGATCGTTGTCCCCGCAGGCAATTCCACCGAGAAAAACGCCGCGATGCGGGCGCTTGGCGTGACTCTGGTCGAGCACGGAGAAGACTTCCAGGCCGCACGTGAATACGCGATCGGCCTGGCCGCCGAACGCGGCCTGCACATGGTGCCCTCGTTCCACACCGAATTGATTCGAGGCGTGATGACCGGCTGGATCGAGTTCTTCGAAAGCTTCCCGCGCGGCGACGAACCGCGGGTGGTGTTCGTGCCGATCGGCCAGGGCTCGGGTTTCTGCGCAGCGGCGGCGGCGCGTACCTATACCGGCGCCAGATCGAAGCTGGTCGGTGTGGTGTCGGCCCATGCCACGACCTACCTGGACTCGTTTCGCCTGCGAACGGTGGTGGAGGCGCCGGTGACGACGCGGCTGGCCGACTGCATGGCCTGCCGCATTGCCGATCCGCAGGCGCTGGAGATCATCCTGGCCGAGGCCGACGACGTGGTCGCGGTGACCGACGACGAAGTTGCGCAGGCGATGCGGGTGCTGTTCGCCGACACGCACAATGTCGCCGAAGGGGCAGGGGCCGCCGCGCTGGCAGCCGTGATCCAGCAGCAGGAGCGCTGGCAAGGCCGGCCTGTCGGCGTGGTGCTGTCCGGCGGCAATGTCGACAGCGCGGTGTTTGCGCGCGTCCTGGCCGGCGCGCCCAAGCCCGCAGGCTGACTACAGCGCCGGCTTGTCGCTGAGGTTTTTCAGGTTCTCGCGCAGCTGCGGCGCCATCGGCAGCCGCAGGTTGATGTTGTTGGGCGGGATCGGCGCCATGAACCACCTGGTGTAGAGGCGATCGAACTCGCCGTTTTTCATCATGCCGCCAATCACGCCGTCGACCAGCTCCTTGAACCGCGGGTCATCCCTGCGCAACATGCACGCATAGGGCTCGACTTGCAGCGAGTCGCCCACCACTTCCCATTCGCCCGGGCTTTTCGCCGTCGCCATCAGGCCGTACAGCAGGACGTCGTCCATCGCAAACGCCTTCGCCCGGTCCGCGTCCACCAGCAGCATGGCGTCCGAATGGTCCTTGGCCAGCACGATGTCCATGTTGAGCCCGTTGTCGGTGTTGTACTTGCGCATGACCTGGGCATTGGTCGTGCCCGTGGTACTGGAAACGGTCTTTCCCGCCAGGTCTGCGTAATTGGAGATGTGGGACGACTTCTTGGCGAGCAGCCGGGTACCGGTGTAGAAATGGTTGATGGCAAAGGCCACGTCCTTGGCGCGCGTACTGTTGTTGGTGGTCGACCCGCATTCCAGATCGATGGTGCCGTTCACCAGCAGCGGAATACGGTTCTGCGAGGTGACGGAGACATAGTTCACCTCGAGGTTGGCCTTGCCGGTGCGCCGTTTCACTTCATCGACGATCGCGTTGCCAAGCTCCACGGAGAACCCCACCGGCTTGCCCGCAGCGGCAATATAGCTGAACGGAACGGACGATTCCCGGTACGCCACGCTGATGCGGCCCGAGTCGCCGACCTTCTTGAGCGTGTCGTCCGCTTCAGCCGGCAGCGCGGCCAGGGCAAGCAGCATGGCCACCGCGGTGATGTTCAGATTCATTGGGACTCCTGTGGGGTGTTCAGCGAAGCGTGATGGAAGGATGCATTGTCATCTGTCGCTCGTGGTGCATGCAAGCGGCCCCGTGCCTCGTCCCCCGTACGACCTGGCGAGCGCGCTCTTGCATAATTGGGGGCATGGGAACGCTCTATCTGGTGCGGCACGGCCAGGCTTCTTTTGGCGCCGACGACTACGACAAGCTCAGCGACCTCGGGCACCGGCAAAGCGTGCGGCTGGGCGAGTATTTCGCGCAAAAGGGGATCCGCTTTGATGCGGTGATGGCCGGCACTTTGCGGCGCCAGCTGGAAACCGTGAGCGGTATCGGCAAAGGCATGGAGCACGAGGGCTCGCACATGCCCTGGGAAGGGCTCAACGAGTACGACAGCGAAGCGGTGATCGCCACCATCCATCCCGAAAAGCTGCAAAAGCCGACCTCCCCCGAAATGTACCGCGCGCACTTCCGGCTCCTGCGCGATGGCTTGGCGCAATGGATGGCCGGTGTCGTCAGCCCCAGGGGCATGCCGAGCTACCAGCAGTTCGTCGACGGGGTGACCAGCGCACTGGATCACGTCAAGGCAAACCACCACGGCGGCAACGTGCTGATCGTCTCCAGCGGGGGGCCGATCTCCACCGCTGTCGGTCAGGTGCTGGGCACCACTGCGGCAACAACGATCGAGATGAACCTGCGGATTCGCAACACCTCGGTGACTGAGTTCGCCTTCACGCCCAAGCGCCACGTGCTGGTGAGTTACAACGCCATTCCGCATCTGGAGCATCCCGACTACGCGGGCTGGATCACCTATGCGTGACGCTATGCTTGCTGCTTTCGGGAGCGCACGGGTGAGCAGGCAGGACGATGGCCAGCGATGGGTGTTCGGGCTGTGCGCCCAGTGGTGTGGCGTGTGCCGCGAATGGCGCGCCGCTTTCGATGCCGTTGCCGCGAGCCAACCCGGACATCGCTTCGTCTGGATCGACGTCGAGGACGAGGACGAACTGGTCGGAGATCTCGACATCGAAACCTTTCCCACGCTGCTGGTCGGCACTTCCAGCCGGGTGCTTTTCTTCGGCACCATCCTGCCTTCACGCGACCTGCTCACGCGCCTATTAACCAGTCTGGACGGCTCCGGCAACAAGCCGGCCACGCCAGAATCCCAAGCCCTGTTGCACCGGCTGGTCGCGAGCCAGTTGTAACTCGACAAGGCGTCGTCCTACAGTCGCCTTCCCTTCAGCCTTACTTGAGCACCAGCGCCAGGGGCTCCCAATAAATTTATGGCGCCGCCATCCACTTCACAGTCAACTTTTGTAGGAGCTTCCAGATGACCCCGAACAAGCAAGAAGGCAGCATTCAGATCAAGCGCAATTCCAGCCGGGGCTTCGCCTCGATGGACCCGCAGCGCCAACGTGAAATCGCAAGCGAAGGCGGCCGCGCCGCGCATGAGCGTGGCACCGCCCACGAATTCACCTCGGAAGAAGCGCGCGAAGCCGGCCGCAAGGGCGGCCAGGCACGTGCAGAAAACCGTTCCGCCCGCCAGCGCGCTTCCAGCAATCCAGCTGCCGAAAGCATGGGCGATTCGAGCAGCAACCGCGGCAATGCCAGCGACCGCTGAGAGCCGGCCGATGCGGTCTCTTGGCCCGCTCGCCGCATTTGCGCTGATGCTGGCCCTGGGTCCGTCGGCTTTGGCCGCTGCAGGCAAGGCCAACTCCGAAGCGCAGCAACGCTACAACCAGGAACGGGCGCACTGCATGAGCGGGGAGTCCGGTCAGGACCGTGCAAGCTGTCTGCGTGAGGCGCGTGCGGCACTGCAGGAAGCCCGGCGCAACCGCCTGCAAACAGGCGCAGGCGTCAACCTTGAGGCCAACGCCACTGCTCGCTGCAATGCCCAGCCTGCTGCCGACCGCGAAGCATGCGTCCAGCGCATCCTAGGAGCAGGGACGACCCGTGGCAGCGTGGCAGGCGGGGGCTTGATCCGCGAAGTGGAAACCCCGGTCAAATAGGGAGTTCCGCAGTCGTGAGGGGGTGCAGGTCAAGACCACCTCCCTGCCGCCGACACTGCGCCAGTCGCATCCTTCCGCCGCAGGGTGAGGGGCTGCGCCGGCCCAGTTGTCGCTCGTGCGCGCAGCTGGCCGCACCCGCCCTCCACGTCCTGTCCCGCCGATTGCCGCAGCTTGGTCAGTACCCCGCGCCGGTGGAGGGAGCGTGCAATTTCAGCCGCACGTTCCCAGGACAACCGCCGGAACGGCAGGTCGGCGACTGCGTTGTAGGGAATCATGTTCATCAGCGCGTACTTTCCCTTGAGCAGGCGCACGATGCCGTCCATCTCTTCGTCGGTGTCGTTGATGCCCTGCAGCAACGTCCATTGGTATTGCACCGGATAGCCGGTGGCGCGCGCATACCGCTCGCCGTGCTCCACCAGGAGCTCGGGGTCGATCCGCGGAGCCCGTGGCAACAGTCTGGCGCGCAGCTCAGAGCACGTCGTGTGCAGCGACAGTGCAAGCGCCGGCTTGACGCGTCCGTGCGGCAAGCGCTCGAACAGACGCAGGTCGCCGACGGTCGACACCACCAGGTTCTTATGCCCGATGTTGCCCACTGTGCCGAGCAGGTCGATGGC
>JANXVP010000449.1 GCA_025351615.1 Ramlibacter sp.
CGTGGAGCAGCGGCTCGGCGCGCTCGACGTGTCGGACCTGCGCGGCCGCGACGAGCTGGGCATCCTGGCCGGTGCCCTGTCCGATCTGCTCCAGCGGGTGAAGGACGACGTCAAGCGCGAGTCCATCCGCACCCAGCAGGAGCGCGACATGTGGCACGCGGTCGGCCACGAGATCATGTCGCCGCTGCAGTCGCTGATGGTGTTGCACCCGCAGGCCGACGACACGAGCCACCGCTACGTGCAACGCATGCAGCAGGCGGTGAAGGTTCTCTACAGCCAGGCATCGCCGAGCGAGGCGCTGCAGGCCGCGACGTTGCAGGTGGCTGCGGTGGACCTCGACCGGTTCCTGACTCACGTCGCCGCCAACGCCCACTTCGTCGGTGTCCAGAACGTGCGCTACCTGCCGGCCGGCACGCCGGTGATGGTGCGCGCCGACGGGTTCTCACTGGAGGACGTGGTGACGCACATCCTTCGCAACGCCGACCGGCACCGCACGCCGGGGACGCCGATCACCATCTCGCTGGAGGCGCTGCCCAGCAGTGGCGGTGCGACAGTGCGGGTCCACAACCAGGGCGTGCCGATCGAGGCAGCGCTACTGGAGCGGATCTTCGAGTACGGTGTCTCCGGCGTTGGCATCAGTGGCGAGGCGACCGAGCCGGGGCAACGCGGCCAGGGCCTGTTCGTCGCCCGCACCTACATGAGCAAGATGGGCGGCACCGTCGATGCACGCAACGAGGGCGACGGGGTCAGCCTGGTGTTGACGTTGCAGCGGATGGGGTGAGCGTCGGCAGCCGGTCAGCCTCCGCAGGGCCCTTGCCAGCACGTCGACCACTGTCACTCAGTGCGAATACCGGCTGCGCGAATGATTGGCTCCCAATAGCGCTGCTCAGACGCGATTCGCACCGCCAGCTCGGAAGGGGTGCTCGAAGCCGCCACCATTCCCGACTCGGCGAATGCGGCGGCAAGCTCGGGTCGCGCAATCGCTGAACGAATCGCTGCCGAGATTTGCTCGATGGATGATGGCGATGCCTTTGCGGACATGAAAAAGGCAAACCACTCGCCCACCACCAGGTTGCGATAGCCCTGTTCAACCAGCGTCGCAACGTCCGGCAGGTAGGCACTGCGCTGCCCGCCGGAAGTAGCCAGGACTCGCAGGCGGCCAGAGGCCTTGTGTTGACGCAGGAGACCTTCGGGCAGGACGAGCGCGGCGATCTGGCCTCCCAACAGATCCACGATCGCGGGTGGACCGCCCCCATAGACGACGTGCTGCCACTGCACATCGTTCTCTCGAAAGAGCATGACTTCGAGGAGGTGCGGCAGAGTCCCCGTTCCAGGTGACCCGACATTGGCAAGTCCCGGGTTGAGACGCATCCACTCCGTCAGCTGGCGGACATCGCCGATCGAAGCCGGCACTGCTGGGCCGACTGCCAGCGCCAGGCTCATCTCTCCCGCCAGCGAGACAGGCCGGAGATCTACGACCGGGTCATAGGCAAGCTTGGCGTACAGAAATGGGTATGTGGTTGCGATTGCGCCCTGCGCCAGCAACACAGTCGAGGTACTTGAAGAAGCCGATTTCAGTGCGCCCACCGCAATCTGCCCCGCAGCCCCCGGCCGGTTTTCCACGATGGCGGAGTGAGCGAAGCGGCCGGCCAGCTGCTCAGCAACTCGGCGCGCAATGATGTCAGGGATGCTTCCTGCAGGACCGCTGCAGAGAATTCGGAGTTGGTCGGCCGCCGACTGCGCATTCGCGTTCACGCCAGCGCCCACGGCCAGCCAACTGGTGAGAGCAATTGAGCTGCCTTGCAGGAACAGGCGTCTGGATGGGATGTTGGTTTTCATATCAACGACGCCCTGCCGTCAACAGCAGCTCATTGGGACCCTCCCAACCCCGCAGGGTCGCGAACGCGGACAGTCGTTCCTCGATCTCGCCCCAGGCCGCGTCGGCTGCGCCCTGGTCGAGACGGCCAAGGATTTGCTGGACCGGACTCGCTGAACTGCGGACGAATGCCAGGTAGTGTTGGACGGACGCCAGTCGAAACGGGGCGTTGATCGCTGTCGTCGCGACATCGCGAAATCCGGCCGCCTTGAAAAGTCCATCGATCCGGCCCGGCTGGCCTAGGCTGAGCAAGCCGCCGGGCAGAGCAGGGTCGAGCGGCGGCAGGCCCGCATGCTTCAAGGCCGTCGACATCAAGATCGTCAGGCAGGGATTCCTGTCCGGACTCGAAAACACGATCGTGCAGGCGCCGCCTGCCGGTCGCAGCGCTCGGTGGATCTCGCGCAGGCCCCGCAAGGGATCCGGGAAAAACATCAGGCCGAGCCGACAGACTGCTGCGTCAAAGGAAGCAGCTTCTACCTGGAGGTTTTCGCCATCGGCCACCTGGGCGTGCACATTGGCGAAGCCGGCGCGGACTGCGTTGGCCTTGGCCAGCGCGACGACCGCTGGCGACAGGTCGGTCGCCAGGACATAGCCTTGCGGACCGACCCGCTCGGCGACCGCAAGTGTCTGGTCACCCGTCCCGGCGGCGACGTCCAGCACCCGGGAGCCCAGTGCCACGCCGGCCATGCCGAGCATCGCGTCGGTTGCCGGACCAAGCCAGGCGCGAATCTTCGGCGTGTGGCTGTTCCAGCCTGGTGCTGCCGCATCCCACTGGCTGCGCATTGCCGACTTGAAGGCCGCCTCATCAGTCAACGCCCCGGGAGCCATTTTTGCCTCACTCACACAACTTTCGTTCATTTCGATCTCCTTGTGTCTTGATCCGTCGTCAGCGTAGGGATTACCGCCACGCCCCGTAAGGCGCGAAACTGCAGAATGGGGGCCGCAATGACGCATGACCCGCACGCCTTTTACTGGGACGATCTCAAGTACCTGCTCGGAGTTGCACGTCATGGCAGCACGCTGGCCGCCGGCCGCGCCCTTGGCGTCGATCAGTCAACCGTGCAGCGGCGGCTTGCCGAGCTGGAGCGACGTCTGGGCCAACCAGTGGTGCAGAAGCTGCCGACCGGCTACCGGCTGACCGAGTTCGGCCAGGCGATGCTGCCGCACGCAGAGCGCGTCGAGGAAGCCGTTGTGATCTTCAAGCAGCATCTTGCAGGCGCGGCCGCCGACGTGGCTGGCGTGATCCGCGTGACCTGCCCGGAGCCGATCGTCTACCGGATCACGCAATCAACGTTTCTCGACCGATTCCGCGCCTGTTACCCGAAACTGGAAGTTCACTTCGTCATGAGCGACAAATACGTCGACTTGATGAAGGGCGACGCCGACGTGGCACTGCGTTCCGGAGATACCGATGACGGCGAGCTGGTCGGGAGAAAGATCGGCGACTCAATCTGGGCGGTCTACGCCAGCCGGACGTACATTGAGCGCCATGGTCGACCGGAACGCATCGAGGATCTTGCGCACCATGCACTCGTCGGCTTCGACGAAACCATGGCGAAGCATCGAATTACTGCGTGGCTTCGCAAGGTGGCGCCGGATGCCTCGCTCGTCGCGCGCAGCAACAGTGTGCTGGGCTTGGTTTACTCGGCCAAAGCCGGCGTCGGGGTGGCGCCACTTCCCATTGCCCTGGGTGAAGCCGAGCCCGACCTGGTGCGGGTGATCGAGCCGGTCGCCGAGCTGACACGCATCTGGCGCGTACTGACCACACCAGAGCTGCGCCGGGCGCCGCGAGTCTCCGCGTTCTTCGATTTTGTCGTCCAAGAGATCGAGGTGCTTCGTCCGATCATTACTGGATGACCGAAGTGCCGGAACGACGAGGTGACCTTGAAGGCCTACGACAGCGTCAGCGCAGGCCGCGCTGACATTTCCGATTGCCTTGCCGAGTACAACGCGCGTCGCCCTCATTCCAGCCTGGAGCGGTCGATGCCCGATCGGCGCCTGACGTTGGCGTTAACAGGCTTGCAAAAGCAGAGCGAAGGTCTGTTTTTGTGCGTCCGGGTTGAATGCTTTGTCAGACCGGTGTTGCAAGCTTGAGACCGATGATGCCGACGATGATGAACGCTACGCTGACCCCAAGATCGGGATTGGTCGTCGCAGGCGGCAGCACGCTGATGTTCCAGCCTCCGCGCGAGTCCTTGCGGAACAGCCACAGTTCGCGCAAGGCTTCCAGCGGTTGCAGGTTGGGGTCCACGCATTCGATTCTTGTCAGCGCCAGCGCGGCGCGGGCGCTCTGCTCGGGTGCGGACTTCATCGCCAGCACGCGGCGGAAGGCTTTGCCGTCGTAGCAGATCGTCATATTGCCCTCGCGCTCGTAGCTGGAGAAGTTGACGCCGTACTAGCGCGCCACCCGGTCGGCCATCGTGCCCAGCGCGTCGAATTCGTCCAAGCATGCCGCTGCATCGAATGAAACCCTAGGCACTCTGGTCGTCCAGTACCATCGCCAGCACCCCCCACAGCAACTCCCTCGCCATGACATCTCCACCCACGCGCATCCCCGGCCGCCGCTTCCTGCATTCCCCCGGCCCGACGCCGCTGCCTGAAGCCGTGCTGCAGGCGATGAGCGCGCAGCCGATGGACCTGGCCGACCCGCGGGTGGATGCCAACATCGCGGCCTGCGAGCAGGGTTTGAAGCGTCTGCTGCACACCAAGGCGGCCGACGTCTTCATGTACGCCGCCAACGGCCATGGCGTGTGGGAGGCCGTGGTCGAAAACCTGGCCGCTCCGGGTGAGGCGGTGCTGGTGCCCGGCACGGGGCACTTCAGTGAATCGTGGGCGGTGCAGACCGAAGGGCTGGGCCGCCGGGTGGTACGCACGCCATGGAGGGAAGGCTGGCCGATCGACGCCGATGTGGTCGAGCAGGCCTTGCGGGACGACAAGGCGCGCGCGATCAAAGCCGTCTTCGCCGTGCATACCGACACTGCCAGCAGCGTCACCAGCGACCTGGCCGCGATCCGCCGCGCGATCGATGCCGCGGGTCATCCCGCGCTGCTGGTGGCCGACGTTGTCGCATCGCTGGGCGCGGTGCCTTTCGCGATGGACGCGCTGCGCGTCGATGTCGCGGTGGGGGCATCGCAAAAGGGCTTGATGTGCCCACCCGGCGTCGGCTTCGTTGCGGTCAATGCAGCCGCGTTCGGCGCGGCCGAGCGCAACACGTCACCGCGCTTCTACTGGGATTGGGTCCGGCGCAAGCACGAGCTGTCTTACCGCAAGTTCTGCGGCACGCCGCCGCAGAACCTGCTGCTGGGCATGGAGGCGGCCCTGGGCCTGATCTTCGGTGAGGGACTCGAGGCCGTGTGGCTGCGGCACGAGCAACTCGCGCGCGCGGTTCATGCGGCCGTCGAGGGCTGGCGCGAGGGCGGAACGCTGGACTTCCTGGCGCAGGACCCGGCCAGCCGCTCACGGTCGGTGACCACCATCTCGGCTGCGGGAATCGACATCGAGGCGCTGCGCAGCGTGGCGCGCGAACGCTTCCAGGTCGCCATTGCCGGCGGCCTGGGGCCGCAGACCGGCCGCGCGTTTCGTATCGGCCACCTGGGGGACTGCAATCCGGCGATGATCCTGGGCGCGATCGCGGGTGTCGAGGCGGCGCTGGTCGCGCAGGGCGTGAATATCGGCGGCGGCGGCACGCGGCGTGCCGTCATGAGTCTCGCCGGTCACCCACTGCCTGCCTGAACCTGCGGCAGATGAGGCCGGTGTGACGCTTGCCGAAAGGTTTTCACCACTTGTTGCGCAGCTCCCGCAACCTGGCGAACACGGTTTTCGGATCGGGACGCTCCGGCAGCTCTGGAAAGTCCTCGCGCAAGCGGGCGATCACGGCCGGATTGCCCAGCCGCATGAAGGTGTTGATCTGTTTTTCGTCGGCGAGGGTCGTGACCGCGGCGGCGGGATTCTGGCCTGTCGCCTGCGGCAGCATCGCTTGCGCTGCTGCGTTGCCCGGCTCGCGCGCCAAGGTGAACTTCAGATTGTTTTCAAGGTAGTCGTGCCCCGGATAGACCCGGGTGTTGGCGGGCAGCTTGCCGAGCTGGTCGACGAAGGTGGCATACAGCGACTCCACGTTGCCGCCGTTGTGGACGTTGCCGGCGCCGGCATTGAACAGCGTGTCGCCTGAGAACAGGGCCGGCTGGTCGGTGTGCGAGAGCAGGCAGATATGGCACATGGTGTGGCCCGGCGTGTCCAGGCATTCCAGCTCCACGCGCTTGCCGACCTTGATCACGTCACCCGCCTTGACACCGCGGTCCACGCCCGGAATGAGGCCGGCGGCCCGATGGTGGGCGATCACCTTGGCGCCGGTGGCCGCGACCACCGCCGCGTTGCCGCCGATGTGGTCGTGGTGCTCGTGGGTGTTCAGGATCTGGGTGATCTGCCAGCCCTTGACCTTGGCGGTCGCCAATGTCTTTTCATGGTCCAGAGGATCGATCGCCAGCGCCTCGCCGGTGTCGGGGCAGGCCACCAGGTAATTAAAATTGCGGAACGCGTTGCCGGTCCAGATTCTCTCGACGATCATTTCACGGTCCTTTGGCGGCCAGGGCCCAGGGGGCAGGAACTTGCTGGCGACAGGCGCAATGATAGGACGTCGCGCGTGCGGCGAGTCCGGGCGCTGCGCTGCCAGCCGCCGCTTTCCGCCCGCTGCATGACTACACTCCATGGTTTTCTTCAAGCGAACCAGAACGCCGCGATGGAACTTTTATTACTGATGACCTTGGTCGCCATAGCGGCCTGGACACTCAAGACCCAGGAACAGGGTCGGCGGATCGCCCTGCTGGGCAGTCACCTGGGCAAGTACCAGATCGAGAAACACATGGAGACCCTGACCCGCGGCTACCTGCGCGCGCTGGGTGAAGACGATGCGGAACGCCGCGACCAGATCTGGAACCTGCTGCGCTCCACCGAGCAGGCGGTGTGCGGCCAGCTCAAGCGCCTGGCAGCCGATTTCTCGGCGGTCCACGAAGCCGACGCGCGTGTCAGCAGACTGCCCTTTGCCGTGCCCTTCGCGGCGAAGCTGTTTCCGCTCGCCACTTTCGATCTGCGCCAGGCCCTGGCCATCCATGCCCGCGGCATCGGCGAGGCCGTGGATGGCAACAGGCATCTGCCGGCGAAAGACCAGGCGTTCACGGTATCGGCCGAGCTGCTCCTGATGCAGCACACCTGCCACTGGTTCTGCAAGTC
>JANXVP010000487.1 GCA_025351615.1 Ramlibacter sp.
CTACGCTGCCCTCGCGCAACAGGAGGCCGCTGCGCTCGGGACGCAAGTCCTGCGGCGCGCCATTGCGTGGGGTGTTGCGGCCGTCTGCTTCATTGTGTTTCTGATGCTTGCCGGCGTCGCCGTCATGCTGGGAGCGACCCAGGGATTTCATTGGGTTTTGTTGCTGGCGCCGGGCGCGGTTCTGGCCTTGGGCCTGATCGCGACGGGCATTGCGCGCAAGAGCCTGCCGACGCAGGTTTTCACCGAACTGCGCGGTCAGCTAGAAGCCGACGCGCAGGCCCTGCGCATGGCAGGAGCCGGTTCATGACTCCGGCGGAAAGGCTGGCGCTCAGCCGGCTCGCCATCATCGAACATCTGGAGCGTCGGGAACGCCGGCATGATCCTCACAGTGTTGAACGCGATGAGGAGCGTGCGGAGCACAATAATGGCACGGCGCGTCTGCCGCGCCGTGCAGGCCGAGGCTGGTTCGGCGGCGCTGTGAATGCCGCGAAGACGTGGTGGAACCACCATCCGGCACAGCTCGCACTGGAACTGGCGACTCCTGCGTTGCAGTCTTATGCGCGCCGGAAGCCGTTTCAGCTGCTTGGAATTTCCGCAGCGTTTGGCGCCGCGCTGGTTCTCACGCGGCCCTGGCGCCTGGTTTCTCTGACTTCCGTGTTGATCGCGGTCGTCAAGTCTTCGCAATTGACGAGTGTGGTGATGGCGGCATTGACGGATGCGTCGGACTAGGGACAATCGCCACCGCGCCTGCAGACAAGGATGACGCGCAAGCCCGCCGACGTAGTGCCACCGGCAGGCGAGCTTTTGAAAACGACAGGCACCGACGAACCGATTCACCTGAAGGAGAATGAAATGAAATACTTCCGAGCTCTCGCCCTGGCTGCCCTCGCCGGCACCACGATCCTGACAGCAGGCTGCGCCGTGATGCGCGGCCAGGAAACAGCCGGCGCCTACGTTGACGATGCGACCATCACCACTTCGGTGAAAGCCAAGTTCGTCGAGGACAAGACCGTGGATGCCGCGTCGATCAAGGTGGAAACCCTGAACGGGACGGTGGCGCTGTCCGGCTTCGCCAAGTCGAATGCCGAAAAGTCGCAGGCCGAATACCTGGCGCGCAACACGCGCGGCGTGCGTGAAGTCCGCAACAGCCTGACCGTGCGTCCCTGATCTTCCGGCCCTGACAAGGCAGGCCGGGCGGCAACGCCTCGCCTGCCTTTTTTTTTGCAGTGAACGGGAGCGCAAGACAATGAAGTTATTCCATTGCGACAACTGCGGCAGTGCGGTGTTCTTCGAAAACGTGAAATGCCTGCATTGCGCCAGCACCCTGGCTTTCCTTCCCGACCGCTTGTCGCTGAATGCGATCGAGCCGGCGCCCGAGGCTGAGAGCTTGTGGCGCCGCATTCGCAAGAACCGGCCGTCGTCGCGACACTATCGCCTGTGCCAGAACAGCACGCAACAAGAGGCGTGCAACTTCGCGATTCCTGCGGCCGACCCCAACCCGCTGTGCGTGTGCTGCCGCTTGACGCAGATGCTGCCCGACCTTTCCACCCCGGGCAACCACGCGCGGTGGTTCCGGATCGAAGTTGCCAAGCGGCGCCTTTTCTATACGCTCGCGCGCCTCGGCCTGGCGTCGGTCAATCCGCCCGACGGGGTGCGTGACGGCCCGGTGTTCCAGTTCCTGGCCGACCAGCCCGGGCAGCGCGTGATGACCGGACATTTCAACGGAGTGATCACCTTGAACGTGGCGGAGGCAGACGACGACGAACGGGTACGCCGACGGCTCGAATTGCACGAACCGTACCGGACGCTGCTGGGCCACCTGCGGCACGAGTCAGGACACTACTACTGGGACGGGTTGATCCGGGACGCCGGCCGGCAGGACGACTTTCGCGCTGTTTTCGGTGATGAACGGGCGGACTACAGCCAGGCGCTGGGGTCCCACTACGCTGCGGGCCCGCCGGCCAATTGGCAGGACAGCTTCGTCAGCGCTTACGCCACCGCCCATCCGTGGGAGGACTGGGCGGAAACCTGGGCGCACTACCTGCACATGGTGGACCTGCTAGAGACCGCGGCGTCGTACAACACGCGACTCACGGTGCCAGGCATGGACGACGACGTGGAAGAAGTGACCAATCCATTCGAAACCGGGCCGAAGGTGTTCGACCCGCTGGTCGACCAGTGGGTGCCGCTGACGCTATTGCTGAACAGCCTGAATCGGAGCCTGGGCCAGGACGACGCCTATCCGTTCGCCCTCAGCGCCGGGGCCCTGGACAAGCTACGCTTCATCCACGACCTGATCCAGTCACCCCACGCGCAGCTTGAGCAGCAGCAACCGCAGCTGGCAAGCGTCGCTGCGATCGAGCCCGCCTATCATCCCGGCTGAAGCTTCAGCTCATCCGATTCCATGTCGCGCAGGATGCGGTCCAGCCGGGTCGAGAGCTGCTCGGTGGTGAGCTTTTCCCGAAAGCGCTCCACCATCAGCGGCAGGCTCATCGGGCTGGGGTGCTTCAGCTCCACCAGCCAGAGCGCCTTGCCCACCATCCGCTGCAGCGTGGCGGACAAGCGAGAGATCTCCAGTTCCTGGCTCAGGACTTCGCTCTCGGCCTGCCCCAGCAGCAGGTTGCCCTTGTCGTACTTGCGGAACACCTCGAAGAACAGGCCGCTGGAGGCCTGCAACTGCTTGGCGCTCTTGGGCTGGCCCGGGTAGCCGCTGAAGATCAGGCCGGCGACCCGCGCGATCTCGCGGAAGCGCCGCTGCGCCAGCTCGGTCGAATTGAGCGATGCCAGCACATCGTGCAGCAGGTTTTCGATGCTGAAGACGCTCCAGTCCCGCACCGGCGTCAGGTCAAATTCTTCCGGGCTCACCAGCTCGAAGCCGTAATCGTTGACCGAGATGCTGAAGGTGTTGGGCCGCTCGCGTGCGAGGCGCCAGGCCAGCAGGCTGGCCAGCCCGAGATGGACGTGGCGTCCGGCGAAGGGATAGACGTAGAGATGGAAGCCCTCCTTCGAGCGGAAGATTTCGACCAGCAGGGCTTCGGGCGTGGGGATGCGCGAGAGCCGGGCCTGGGTCTGCAGCATCGGCCGCGCCGCTTCCAGCTCCGGTTCGACAAACTCGCCCTGTGCCGCCTTCTGCATTATCTCCAGCACCGCGTCCCCCATCTCGGTGGACAGCGCCATCTTGCTGCCCTGCCAGGTCGGCACCGTGCCCTTGTTGCGGGTCGCCTTCCTGACGTACGCCGCCATGTCCTGCACCCGGATGAATTCCAGCAGCCGGCCGGCGAAGAAGAAGCAGTCGCCCTTGCGCAGACGGGCGATGAAGCCTTCCTCGATCGTTCCCAGGCTGGCGCCGCTCATGTACTTCACATGCATCGCCGAATCGCTGACGATGGTGCCGATCCCCAGCTTGTGGCGGCGGCCAATGGCCGCATCGCTGACGCGGTACACCCCGTCTTCCCCCAGCCGGATGCGGTGGTAGTCGGGATACGCCGTGAGGCTTTCGCCGCCACGCTCGCAAAACAGCACTGCCCAGTCGAATTCGGCGCGCGTCAGGGCGCGGTAGGCCCAGCTGCTGCGAACCTCGTCGAACAGCGCGTCGACGCGAAAGCCTCCTCCGATTGCAATGGTGACGATGTGTTGCACCAGGACATCGAGCGGCTTCTCGGGCGACTCGCGCTTTTCCACCCGTCCCTCATGGGCAGCCCGGCGCGCGGCCGCGGCTTCGATGAGCTCCATCGTGTGGGTCGGCACCAGCGTCAGCCGGCTCGCCCGTCCTGGCGCGTGGCCGCTGCGGCCGGCTCGCTGCATGATGCGGGCGACCCCCTTGGGCGAGCCGATCTGCAGCACCCGCTCCACCGGCAGGAAGTCGACGCCGAGATCGAGCGACGAGGTGGCGACCACGGCGCGCAGCGTGCCCTCTTTCAGGCCCAGCTCGACCCACTCGCGGCTGGCCTTGTCGATCGACCCGTGGTGCAGCGCGATCTCGCCCGCCCACTCCGGTTTGGCCGCGAGCAGCAGCTGGTACCAGATCTCGGCCTGCGAGCGGACGTTGGTGAACACCAGCGTCGTCCCGGATTTTGCGATCTCATCGACCACGGGCTGCTGCATCCGCGCACCCAGGTGCCCGGCCCACGAGTATTTGCCGGGGTCCGGCGGGATCAGCGTGTCGATCACCAGTTTCTTGTCGACCCGTCCGCGGACCAGCTTCGGCGCCGGGCCGGGCGTCGTACCGCACAGCACGTCCATCGCCTGTTCCAGGTTGCCCAGGGTGGCGCTCAGCCCCCACGTGACGAGTTGCGGATTGAAGCGGCGCAGCCGCGCCAGGGCCAGCTGGGCCTGCACGCCGCGCTTGCTGCCGATCAGCTCGTGCCATTCGTCGACCACCACGTACGCGACGCTTTGCAACTCCTCGCGCGGATCGTTGCGGGTCAGCATCAGCGTGAGCGACTCGGGCGTCGTCACCAGCACCGTCGGGAAGCGCCGGTCCTGACGGGCGCGTTCCGCACTCGACGTGTCGCCGGTGCGCTGGCCGATGGTCCAGGACGGCGCCAGCGCGGCCAGCGGCTGCGTCAGCGCGCGCGTGGTGTCGGAGGCGAGCGCGCGCATCGGCGTCAGCCAGATGACCCGCAGCGGCTCAGCCGCTGCCTTGCTCAGCTGCGGCTCAGCCGCTGCTTGCCTGGCCCGCGGCTCAGCCGCTGGAGTCTTGCCCGGCGAATGGCGCAACAGCAATGCGGCCAGCATGCCCAGCCACACCGCATAGGTCTTGCCCGACCCGGTGGTCGCATGCAGCATGCCGCTGCGGCCTTCGGCAATTGCCTGCCAGACCTCGCGCTGGAACGGGAACGACTTCCAGCCGCGGCCGGCCAGCCACTGGTCAACCGGCGATGCGGACGTTTTCGGCACAGGGTTTACGAGAGCGGAGGGGAATGGATGAACCCATTGTGGCGGGATTAGAGTCGCTGTGCGCCTCCGGCAGCTTCCAGGAAATCCGCCATGCCTTTCATGCCTCCGGTCCCAACCTCGTCACGTCGCTTCGCGCTCGCCGGCATTGCCATGCTCTGTGCCCCTGCCAACGGCACCGCCCTGGCCCAGGGCGCCTGGCCCACCCGGCCCGTTCGCTTCATCAACAGCTTCCCACCAGGAGGACCGTCGGACATCATCGCGCGGTCGATCGCCGAGGTCCTGCAGGCGCAGTTCAAGCAGCCCTTCGTGGTCGACAACAAGGCGGGTGCAAGCGGCAACATCGGCACTGATTACGTCGCCAAAAGCCCGGCCGACGGCTACACCGTGCTGATCGGGATCGACACCACCGTCACCGTGAATCCCCACATCTACAAGAGCCTGCCGTTCAAGCCCGCCGACCTGCGCCCGCTGGTGGTGGTGGCCTCGTCAGGCCTGTTGATCGGCGTCCATCCCTCGACCGGGTTCAAGACCCTGCAGGAGCTGGTCGCGGCCGGCCGCGCCCAGGGCGTGAGCTTCAGTTCAGCCGGCAGCGGCAGCCCGGGCCATTTGTCGGCGCAGCTGTTCACTGAAGCGGCCGGCATCAGGATCAACCACATTCCATACAAAGGCAATACGCCGGCCGTCACGGCGGTGCTGGCGGGCGAGGTCACCGGCGGCGCGCTGGCGACGCCGGGCATGCTGCCCTACGTCAAAGCCGGCAAGATCACCGCGCTGGCCGTCACCAGCCGCCAGCGTTCCAGGCTGGCGCCGGACATTCCGACCGTGGCCGAAGCAGGCCTGAAAAACCTGGAGCAGGAAGTCCTGTACGTTGCCTGGATGCCGGCCGCGACGCCGGAGCAGGTGGTGCAGACGCTGCAGAAGGGTTTTGCCGACGCGTTGGGCCGTCCCGATGTGCAGGGCCGGCTGGCGGGTCTCGACCTGTTCTACGAAGGGCTGACCGGCGCTGCCGCCAGCAAGCGGCTGAACGACCTGTCCGACCACTATGCCCGCGTGATCAGGAGCACCGGGATGAAAGTGGACTAGGGAAACACGAATGAAACAACCCAACCTGATTTTCATCGTCGCCGACGACCTCGGCTACGCCGACCTCGGCTGCTATGGCGGCCGCGCTCCGGTGTCGCCGGTGCTCGACCGGCTCGCCGCCGCCGGCATCAAGTTCACCCAGGGCTATTCCAATTCACCGGTCTGCTCGCCCACGCGCTTCGCCATGATCACAGGCCGCTACCAGTACCGGTTGCGCGGCGCGGCCGAAGAGCCAATCAACAGCAAGAGCCGGGGCAGCACCACGCTTGGAATGCCGGTCGACCATCCGACGCTGCCCTCGCTGCTCAAGGACAACGGCTACCGCACCGCGCTGATCGGAAAGTGGCACCTGGGATATCCGCCGTCGTTCGGACCGCTGCGTTCGGGCTACCAGGAATTCTTCGGGCCGATGTCGGGCGGCGTCGACTACTTCACGCACTGTGCCTCCACCGGCGCCCACGACCTGTGGCAGGGCGAACAGGAGCACAGCGAGGACGGCTATCTCACCGACCTGCTGTCGCAACGCTCGGTCGACTATGTGAACCGCATGGCGAAGCAGCCGTCGCCCTTCCTGCTCAGCCTGCACTACACCGCACCGCACTGGCCCTGGGAAACGCGCGACGACGAGGCACTGGCGCAGGAGGTCAGACACAACCTGTTCCACCTGCATGGCGGCAACATCCACAGCTACCGCCGCATGATCCACCACATGGACGAGGGCATCGGCCGGATCATGGATGCGCTGCAACGCAACGGCCAGGCCGACAACACGCTGGTCGTTTTCACCAGCGACAACGGCGGCGAGCGCTTCTCCGACAACTGGCCCCTGGTGGGCGGCAAGATGGACCTGACCGAAGGCGGCATCCGCGTGCCATGGATTGCGCACTGGCCGGCACAGATCGCGCCCGGCGGCGTCAGCGAACAGCACTGCATGACGATGGACTGGTCGGCTACCTTGCTCGACGCGGCCGGCGTGCAGGGCGCGCCCGGCTATCCGCTGGACGGCGTCTCGCTGCTGCCGGTCCTGCGCGACGCATCCCGCAGTTTCCACCGGCCACTGCATTGGCGGATGAACCACCGGGGCCAGCGCGCGCTGCGCGACGGCGACTGGAAATACCTGCGGGTCGATGGCAACGACTACCTGTTCAACCTCCCTTGCGATGAGCGTGAGCGGGCCAATCGGGCGTCTCGTGAGCCGCAGCGGCTGGCGGCGCTGCGCGCCGCCTGGGAAGCGTGGAACGACACCATGCCGCCGATCCCCGTTGACGCCACTGTCAGCCTGGGCTTCTCGGCCAGGGACATGCCGCAGCGCTGAGCCCGGCGTGGGGTTGGCATACTCGCACAATGCCCCAACTGCGCATACCCGACCTCAGACACTGGTTCCCCTTTCTGCGCTGGCCCCGACCGGATGCGGCCTTGTTGCGCAACGAGGTGAGCGCCGCGCTGACGGTGGCGCTGGTGATGATCCCGCAGTCGGTGGCCTATGCCGGCCTGGCCGGCATGCCGCTGATCACCGGCCTGTACGCGACGTTTCTCCCGGCCCTGGTCGCGGTCCTGTTCAGCAGTTCGACCCGGCTGTCGGTCGGCCCGTCGGCGCTGACCAGCGTGCTGGTGGGCGCCTCGCTGGTGGGGATGGCGCAACCGGCCAGCGCGCAGTGGGTGTCGCTGGTGGTCTGGCTGGCCTTGCTGTCGGGCGGCGTGCAGCTGGCGCTGGGCGCAAGCGGCTCCGCGTGGGTGTTGAACCTGGTGAGCTCGCCGGTGCTGGCCGGCTTCAGCCAGGCCGCCGCGCTCCTCATCATCGCGTCCCAGTTGCCTGCGCTGATTGGCCTGGAGGGCAAACTCTCCGCACTGTGGGAACACCCGCAAATCGACCCGGTCGCCCTCGTCTTCGGCCTGGTCAGCGTCGCCCTGTTCGTGCTGGGCAAACGCTTCGCGCCGCGTATTCCGATGGTGCTGCTGGTGCTGGGCGCCGCAGCCGCACTGAGCAGGTGGAGCGGCTATTCGGCGCATGGTTCGGTGATCGGCCTGTTGCCGGTCGGCTTGCCCTCGCTTTATTGGCCAGGCCTGCCGACCCTGGATGCGCTGTCGGGACTGATTGCGCCGGCACTGGTCATCGCCCTGGTCAGTTCGCTTGAAATGGCGGCCAGCGCCAAGATCGAAAGCCAGCGGGACGGCAAACGTTGGAACGCCAACCAGGACCTGGTGGGACAGGGCCTGGGCAAGCTGGCGTCGGCATTCTCCGGCAGCTTTCCGACCAGCACCTCGTTCTCGCGCTCGGCGATCACGCTGTACGCCGGCGCCAGGACCGGCTGGGCCACCGTCGCCGCGACCGGCTTCGTGCTGCTGGTGCTGCTGTTCCTCACGCCGCTGCTGTTCCACGTGCCGCGCGCCGTGCTGGCCGCCGTCGTGGTCGCGGCGGTGTCCAGCCTGTTCAAGCCGCAGACCTTCCTGCGGGTCGGCCGCATCGACAGGATCGAGGCAGCGATCGCGCTGGCGACTTTCGCTGTCACGATTCTTTCGGCGCCGCGCATCTATTGGGGCGTGCTGACGGGCGTGGTGCTGGGACTGGCACACTTTCTTTATCACCGGCTGCACCCCCGGATCATCGAAGTCGGACTGCATCCCGACGGCAGCTTGCGCGACCGGCACCTCTGGCAGCTGGCGCCGCTGGCGCCGCAGACCTACGCGCTGCGGATGGACGCCGAACTGGATTTTGCATCGGCCACCGCGCTGGAACGGGCGATCGTCGAACAACTGGCCGCCCACCCGGAGATGCGCCATGTCTGCCTGTTCGCGCAGCCGGTCAACCGGATCGACGCGACCGGTGTCGAGGTCTTCCTGCAGCTGCGCAACCTGCTGATCGAACGCGGCATCACGCTGCACATCAGCGGCATCAAGTTGCCGGTGGAAAAAGTGCTGCAGCGCGCCGGTGCGCTCGAGGCAGGGCCGCTGCTGCGCCTGTACCGCACCGATGTGGAGACGCTGCTGGCGTTCGGGCGGCTGAGCGCCTGACAAAACCTGGGTCGCGCCCTGCCACGCTCACCTGCGGCACCCTGAAGAAGCAGGAGAGCGTGACAAGCGGTCGCGTTTCCTTTATGCGTCGGCGATCTTCACCAGTTTCATCCGTCCGGAAGCACCGCTCTTGATGGAGACCGCGGCCTTGCGGCAGGCGAACTGTCTGGCCACCAGCGCGATCAATTCCTCGTTGGCCTGACCGTCCACCGGTGGCGCCTTCAGCCGCGCCAGCCAGCTGCCATCGGCCGCCTGTTCCAGCGAACTCACGCGTGCGTTCGGCTTGACCTTGATCTGCAGCGTCGCCATGGTGTTCAACGCCTGCTGCGCGTACGCCGACGCCACACCAGCGAATAAGCCACTGCATCGATCGCCAGCAGCGCCAGTCCCAGCACCACCTGCGTCCCGCGTTCCAGGCTGGCCGGATACAGCAGCGGCGGCAGCAAGTGGGTGAAGGCCACGGAGTCGGCCAGCAGCTTGAACAGCATGGTCAGGCCGACAGGATCCAGCCTTCGAGCGAATCGAACGCGTCCGGCAGGCCGTAGCGCGGCGCGCCATGCCGCGCTGCCCACGCCGCCTGCACCAGGCACAGCACCGCGTCCAGGCTGTCGCCGCTGGCATCGTTGATCAGGGTGTCGCGTTGGGCATTGGTGAGCTTCAGCCGCAGGTCGAGCCGGGTGGCGCCCAGCTCCAGCGCATGCAGCAGGTCCTTGCGCGCGATCAACCGCTCGGGCGTCTGCTTGCCTTTGGCGTCGCTCTTGTAGCTGCGGCTGCCGATCAGCTCGCGTGCCAGCAGGCCCGGATAGGCCTCCAGCGCCACCCGCGCCGTGTCGCCGTCATGCAGGCCGGGCAGGTGGACGTTGGCGGCCAGCAGCAGTGGCAGCGCCGCGTGGAGCATGTAGGCCACCGGCGGATTGACCCATTTCATCGAGGGGCTGGCGCCGGCCCGCCGGTCGAATGCGCGATGCGCGAACTTGCCGCCGATCGGCCTCGCATCGCAGAAAGCGGCGAAGGTGGCCCGGATCTCGGGCCGGCTGAGACCCGCGTAATGCACGATACATTCGCGCCATTGCAGCGGCCAGCCCAGCTGCTCCACCAGTTCACGCGGGAGGCCGAACGGAAAGTCGAAGCCACCGACCCACGCCGCAGGTTGGGCCAGCCACTGGCCGAACGCATCGAGCGAGTCCAGCCGCTGCAGCCGTTCCAGCAGCACCCGGCCGGCGGTGAGCCGGCCCCAGGCCAACACGATCGGCTTGCGCCTGCTCGGACTGCTGGAAAAGTCGCAGCCAACCAGCAATGGGGTGTTCATCGCTGCCTCACCCCAGCGCCAAAGCCAGCACGCCCGCGGCAATGCAGCCAGCGCCCAGCAGGCGCAGCAGGCGGTCGCCCTCGCCCAGCAACTGGCCGCCGATCAGCGCCGCGAACAGCATCGACACTTCGCGCGCCGGCGCCACGTGCGACAGCGGCGCCGTCTGCATCGCGTACAGCACGAGGACATAGGACACCGGACTGATGATGCCGACGAACATCGCGTACTTCCACTGGGCCTTCCACATGGTCCTGGCGGTTGCCGGGTCACGCAGCACGGCGGGCGCCAGCAGGCTCAGCCGTGCCAGGCTGCCGATGTAGTCGACCAGGATCGGCGACATCAGGATGAACTTCACCGCGTATCCGTCGACCACGGTATAGCCGGCGATGAACGCGCCGCTCAGGAGGCCGTAGGCCATGCCCTTGCGGACCCGCTGGCGCCGCGCCGGGTCATGCGAGGCCCGCAGCAGTCCGGGTCCGCCGGCGATCAGGAAGACGCCGCCCACGACCGCAGCGATGCCGGCCGCGCCGGCCGCAGAAAGCTTTTCGCCCAACAGCAGGATGGCCGTGAGCGACGACAGCAGCGGCGCCGATCCGCGCGCCAGCGGATAGACCACCGTGAGATCGGCCTTGCGGTAGCCGCGCAGCAGCACGACGAAGTAGACGGTGTGGAGCGCGGCGCTCGCCGCGACCAGCAGCCATTCGGTCCAGCCCCAGCCTGGGAGCTGGCGGACGCCGAGCCACAGACCCAACGGCGCCCAGAACAGGATGGTGACGAAACCGGAAAAGGCCGCGAAGCGCGAATCGCCGCCGGCCTTCTTGGCGGCGATGTTCCAGCTGGCGTGGATCAGTCCGGCGAGGACCACGAGAGCAAGCGCGCTGGCCGACACTGCCGGGTCAGACGGCCACGCGCGGGCTCAGACCCGGCCGCAGATGGCCGCCGTGGCCATCAGATCTTCCAGCAACGCCAGCGAGACCTTGCCCGACACCGAATACGGATCGAGCTCCGGCTTTTCCGAATACTTCAGCAGGATCGAGTGGTTGAGCTTGGACAGGTTGACCTGGCCCATGGTCCAGCCGCCGAAGCGGCGTTCGTCGATTTCCTCGTAGTGCAACAGGGCCACATCCTTGTGCCGGGGATCTTTCTGGATGTGGCCGAACAGGTCGCTCACCGGCTGGCGCCCGCCTTCGATCGCCTGCAGGAAGATGCCGCCGCCATAACAGAGAATGCCGGTGATGCCGGTGACCGGGTTGTGCTGGCGCGACTGCAGCAGGATCGATTCGATCGCGTCGGGACTGGTGTCGACCGCGCGGCTGGCGTAGAGAAGACGCACCAGCATGCTCAATCCCTCCCCGGAATCAGCGCCAGGAATTCGCGCCGCAGCGTCGAATCTTTCAGGAAAGCGCCGCGCATGACAGAGTTGATCATCTTGCTGTTCATGTCCTTCACGCCACGCCAGGCCATGCAGTAGTGGCTGGCCTCCATCACGATGGCCAGCCCGTCGGGCTGGGTCTTTTCCATGATCAGGTCAGCCAGCTGGACGACAGCCTCCTCCTGGATCTGCGGGCGCCCCATCACCCATTCGGCCAGCCGCGCGTACTTGGACAGGCCGATGACGTTGGTGTGTTCGTTGGGCATCACGCCGATCCAGATCTTGCCGATGACCGGACAGAAATGGTGGCTGCAGGCCGAGCGCACGGTGATCGGGCCGACGATCATCAGTTCGTTGAGGTGCTCGGCGTTCGGGAATTCCGTGATCCGGGGCGCTTTGACGTAGCGGCCCTGGAACACCTCGTTCAGGTACATCTTGGCGACCCGCCGCGCCGTGTCGCTGGTGTTGTGGTCGCCTTCGGTGTCGATCACCAGGCTGTCGAGCACGCCCTGCATCTTGTGTTCGACCTCGTCCAGCAGTGTTTCCAGTTCGCCGGGCTCGATGAAATCGGCGATGTTGTCGTTCGCATGGAAGCGTTTGCGCGCCGCCTGGACGCGCTCGCGGATCTTCA
>JANXVP010000489.1 GCA_025351615.1 Ramlibacter sp.
GTCCCCACGCGCGCTGGGTGCCGTTGTCGAGCCAGAGCGCGGCGTCGCACAGCTGGCGCACGTGGTACAGGCTGTGGGAGCAGAACAGGATGGTGCAGCCGTTTTTGCGGAAGACTTCGATGCGCTCGATGCATTTCTTCTGGAAATGCTGGTCGCCGACAGCCAGGGCCTCATCGACGATCAGCACGTCGGGCTCGACGGCCGTGACCAGCGCAAACGCCAGCCGCACCACCATGCCGGACGAATAGGTCTTGACGGGGCGATCGATGGCCTCGCCCAGCTCCGAAAATTCGATGATGGACGCTTGCAGCGCCTGCATCTCGGCCTGCCCGATTCCGATCAGGCTGCCGCCGAAAAACAGGTTGTCCCGCCCGCTGAATTCGGGGTGGAAGCCGGCTCCCAGCTCCAGGATGGCGGTGACCCGCCCGGACTGCTGCAGCGACCCCACAGAGGGCTTGAGCGTCCCGGCGACCAGCTTGAGCAGGGTGCTCTTGCCCGCGCCGTTGTCCCCCACCACACCCAGGCACTGACCGCGCCGCAGCTCGAACGAAACCCCGCGCAGGGCCCATTGGCTACGGTGCGAGGCCTTGCCCGTGAGGAGTGCCGCCAACCGTTGCCGCGGAGAGTCGTAGAGCCGGTATTCCTTGCCCAGATCCTCCGCGCGGAGTACGACCTTGGCCTCATGCACCGGATCGCTCATAGCCAGTCCGCCAATTGGTCACGGCTGCGGCTGACCACCACCGTGAGTGCAGCCAGCAGCCCGATGATCCAGCCCAGCGTGACGGCCCAGACGCTCCAGGATGGCCAGGCGCCCTGCAGCAGGATGGCCTGGTAGCCCAGCACCGGAGCGGACATCGGGTTGAGCCACAGCACCCAGCGCCAGGCCTGCGGAAACATGGTGGCGGGGAACAGCACGGGGGACAGGAAGATGCCGACCGAAAACAGAAAGGCGACCACCTGGATGGTGTCGCGCATGGCGGCGGCAAACAGCGCGAGCAGGTAGCCCAGGACCAGCGACAGGATCAACTGCAGCGCCACCAGCGGCAGCATCGCCAGCAGCGCCAGGTTGAAGCGGTGCATGGGCGCGTAGGCCAGGGCGAGCGCCAGCATGATGGGCGCATAGATGACGGTGCTGGCGAGCGCGCTGCGCACGGGGAAGAGCACCGCCGGGAGCGGACTTTTCTGCAACAGGCTGCCGGCGTCGATCAGGCTGTTCATGGCCCGGCTGACGGTGTCGCAAAACGCCATCCAGGGCAAAGCGCCGACGACCAGAAAAGCGCCGACCTTGCGGGTCGGTGCGCTGTCGCCCAGGCGCATGGCGAAGACGACGTCGAAAACCAGGTAGTACGCCGCCACCATCAGCAGCGGCTGCGCGTACGACCAGAGCCAGCCGCCCGCCGAACCGGCGTTGCGGGCTGCGATCTCGCGCTTCGTCATGACCCAGACCAGCGAACGGGCCCGCCACGTGGCCCGCGCTTCTTCGGCAAGGGGTGTCATTGGATGATCGCTGCAGGATTCGCGGCGCCTGCGGCAGCCGCGCATCCACTCCGGCTGACTCTACTTATTGGACTCTGCGAACGCAGAAATCGCGTCTTTGTTCATCTTGACCGTGTCCTGGACCTTCTGCACTTCGGCCAGCCTGGCGTCGTTCAGGATCTTCGTTTCAATCTCCCGCCTAAGCACCACCTTGACGTCGTCGTACGGGCGAATACCTGCAGGCCGCCGGCTTTCGAGCTTGATGATGTGGTAGCCGAACTGGGTTTCCACCAAGCCGCTCAGGTCGCCAGCCTTTTGCAACTGATCCAGGGCGGCATCGAACGGTGCAACCATGGTCCCCATGGGGAAGGAGCCTAGCGCACCACCATTGACGGCGCTGCCGGGATCTTCTGATTTTTCACGGGCCAGAGTGTCGAAGTCAGCGCCGGCCTTCAATTGCGCCAGGATCGCTTCTGCCTTGGCCTTGGCGTCGGGCGTGTCTGCTTTGATCAGGATATGGCGGGCGGTGGTTTCTGCCGGGGCCTCGAACCGGGTCGAGTTACTTTTATACGTAGCCAGTGCGAGCCGATCAACGGCCTCAGGCGTGGGCTTGCTGGCCGCATCGATGCGTGCAAACAGCGCGTCCGACAACACCTTTTCGCGGGCAATCCGGATCGCGGCGGCAATGGCAGGATCATTGGCAATCCCAGCGGCTTCGGCCTTCGCCGCTAGATCGCGACGGATCACCAGGTTGTTCGCAAGCTGCAGAACGCTCTCTGGCTTGGTCAGGTTAATTTTTCGTGCTTCGGGTGGAATGCGCAATGCATCGCCCATGACGTCGACGGTGGTGACTTGCACGTTCCCCGTCTCTGCAAGGACTGGTTCCGCAGCCAAGGCACATGCCATGCTGAAGCCAGCAATAAAAACCACGGCCAGTCGCCGCAAAACATGATTCATTTTCATCTCAAAAAACATCGATACTCTCTCGGAAAAAGAGAAAAGGCGGGGTAAACCCCGCCTTTTCAAACTACGCTAACCAAACCGTTCAGGGAGCCGTCGGACGCTGGTACCGATGCTCGTAGCTGCCACCGAAGTTCGTGGTGAACCCGGCTAGCACGGCATTGTTCTTTGCCGTGACATAGGCCTTGCCCAGGATGGGCAAACCGTTACCGCCAGGTGAAGGAGCGTTGAAACCAGCACCCAGGCCAGTCAAGAGACCAGGGGTGTTGATGATTGCCCAGCCGACAGTAACGTTGTTCGGAACAGGTGCGTTCGCTGACGAAATCTCAGCACCCAGAACGGACGCGCCGAACGGTGAGTTGAAGGTCAGCACGTTGGCTTCACCGCACAGCGAGAACACCGCGGCAGGCGGGTTCGGGGAGATCACAAAGCTGCTGCCGACAAAGGTGCTTTCTTCACGATCGAAATACACCGTCGACTGGGTGTTCACGCAGATCTGCGGCATGCCAGTGGCAACGCTCAGCGCGACGGGCGTGTTCGTCGCGTCGAAGTAGTCGCGATTCGGGAACTTGGAGTAAGCACGCTGGGCGTTGGTGACCGGGTTGACACGGTAGTCGAGTGCCACGCTGTAGCGGCGCGTCGGCAGTGACAACACCCAATCGGTGTTGGCAGCAATCACCGGGTCCGTGATGAACTCGTTGATCACGTTCACCACAGCCAGCGAGCGGGTCAGGTTCTCGGCCTGGGCCAACGGGTCAGTCGCTGCGGGCGGGTAGGCCGGAAGCACCAGGTACGGGGTCGACAGGTCAGGCAAGTCGAACTGCGAGATCGCAACAAGCGGCACGCCGCCTGGGTAAGCAGTATTGGCTGCCGTTCCGGTGGTGACGCCGGTCGCAGTGCCAGCAATAGTCTTCAAAGCCGGGTCAGCCGTGAAACTATCAGGCGTCGCGTTGGTGCCAGCAACCTGCGGGAAGAAAACGATGTTGCCGCGGGCGTTGGGGCCGTTCGTAGCCAAAGTCGCCGCGATCGACACAGCCTCACCGGTCTCAGCGCCGGACTTCGGCACGTTGATGATGGTGAAGTTGGCGAACAGGCCGGTGGACGGTGAGCGGAAGCCCAGGGCATAGGCTGCAGCCGTGGAGGCGGGATCAGCCGCCAAGGCATTCATGGCCGCAGAGCCGCAACCTGGCGGAACGCCGTTCACGTGCTTGATGGCGGTGAACAGGGGATTGGCGGTCACGGTAGGAGCGCCGAAAGGCGCCACGCCGGGGCCTGCACCAAGAACGCCTGCACCTGTGACGTCGGCGAGGACTGGCGGGATGTCCGCCATGTTGAAGATCTCGATGTAGCCTTCACGGGTCTGCTGGGACTTTTGGGTTGCCGTCAGGAACGAAGGCAGGCGAGCCGTCACGAACGGCTGGCCGTTGATCAGGTTCGGCAGCGTGCAGCTCTTGTCGATCGTGTTCAGGGTGGCCGTGCCGTCAGCGGCCTTGGTCAGGGTGGTAGCCCACATGTCGCCGGGCGACAGGTAGAGCTGGAAGTCGAACACGTCGTCCGAGTTGGAGGCGCCGCGGAAGCGGACCTTGACGGCCTTGCCGTTCACCAGATCGGTGTTGACGATATTGAACAGGGTGGCGTTGCCGCCCTGGACGTTGTAATACGGGACGATGAGCTGGTGACCGATGCCGCCGTTCTGAACCGTTTCAGCGTTGGCGTTGGTGGCGGTGGTCGTCGATACACCGTTATCGGGAAGCACGTTAGCAGCTGCGCCGCCGGCCAAGCCGAGACCGGCAACCAGCGTGGCCGCGCTCATTGCAATCAGATTCTTCCTCATTAGACACTCCATAGATAAGTTGGTTAGCGCAACTACTTGTGAAATTGATTACGCCGGGAAATCGTAGCATAGGGCTACAGGCGAAACCAGTTTCCTTTTCTTGCCGAGTCTGACGTGTTGATTAAATCCAACACATCGGCCGCGATTGTAGGTGGGGGACAAGGCGTCCGCCACTGGTTTTTATCAAGGTGTGGGGAAAAGCCACCACTGGCCGTCCTCGCGCAGCCAGGTTTCGTCGATGTACGTGACGATGGGGGGCAGTGCACGCCGGCCCAGGGTCAGAAGCGGCTTGGCCGCGACCTTGGTGTTGGAGACGCACTTGTCGGCGCTCTCGCACTCCACAGTGGCCACCTCGGCTGAGGTGATCTGGACAGCGCCCCCAAACCCCTTTTTGTACTTGTCGAGCGATGTCGCCCCTCTGTACGACGGCGTGGTGAAGGCGTACGTCTTGTCGAGATCGCCGGCGATTCGGGCATTCCAGTTCTGCTGTGCGCGCGCGCGTACAGCCGCTTCCGGCGTGGTGGCAAAAGTGGCGCAGCCCGCCAGGGCCACTGCGGCAAGAGCGGCGACGGTGAGCCTGGTGAAAACAGGTTGGAACGTAAAAGCCATGAACAAATTTCCTTACAAAAAAATCAGGGGCTCGTGTTGGGCCCGCTCGGGTTGTACAAATCTTCCGGCAGGGGGAGCAAGGGCGCGGGGCCGGAGGGAACGACGGCGCCAAAGGGCTTGTAGCCGGAGAAGCTGCGCATGCGATCGCGCATTTCGGCGCTCACGTCCCTGGCGTCCTGGTCGGAGCGCACCACCTTCGGCGTGATGATGACCAGCAGCTCCGTCCGCGTCCCGATCGAGGCCTTGGTGCCGAACAAGGCCCCCAGCACCGGGATTTCGTGCAGCAAGGGGATGCCCGACGAGCCAGTGGTGGAGTTGTCGCGGATGAGCCCGCCCAGCACCAGCGTCTCGCCCGAGCGGATCGCCACCTTGCTGGCGATCTGCCGCTGCAGGAAGGCGCGCTGCCCGGTGGCGCGGTCGATCTCCCCGACATCCGTCACCGCCTGGTTGATGGACATGGTGACCATGTTCCCCGCATTGACCGATGGCGTGACTGCCAGCGCAACCCCGGTGTCCTTGTACTGGATGCTGTTGGAAATGACGCCGCCGGTGCTGATGGTCTGGGTCGACTGGATCGGCTGCTGGTTGCCGACGACGATCTGCGCCGTGTGGTTGTCCAACACCATCAGCGAGGGGCTGGAGATCACCTTGACCAGCGACTTGTTGGCCAGCGCATTGAGGACGGCCCGGACCTTGCCGATCGAATTGGCCAGGGTGTAGGAAAAGCCGGCGAGCGGGCCGCCGAGGATGCCGCCGGGCAACCCGCTCAGGACGCTGGTGCCCACCTTGCCATTGGACCGTGCGTCGTCGAAAGTCCACTGGAGACCGTACTGCAGGTCGTCGGTCAGCGTCACTTCGACGATGCTGGCCTCGATCAACACCTGCGTCGGGGGCACATCCAGGCGCCGCAGCGCGGACTCGATCTTCGCGAATTCGACTGGCGTGCCGTACACCAGCACCGAGTTGTTGACCTCGTCGGCAACGACTCGCACATTGCCGACGCGTACGGTCGTCGTCCCCGCGGCGGCGCTCTGGGCGCCGGCAGCCTGCCCCGCCTGCAGCACTCCGCTCAGCCCTCCGGCGCCGGAGGGAGCGCCCAGGCCGCCGCCCAGGCCGCCGCCCATACCGATGTTCGACGTGCTGGCCGAATTCAGCCCCGGGGCGACGCCGGTCGCCGGCGCCCTGGCATCGCCGCCGCCGAAGATGCCGTTCAGCACCTCGGCCAGGTGTCGCGCGGACCCGTTCTGCACCAGGTACACATGCAGCACCTGCTCGGAGAGATTGAGCCCCGGCCGGTCCAGCCTTTCGATCCAGCGCCGGGCCTCTTCGAGGTAAGCCGCCCTGGGAGTCACCACCAGGATGCTGTTCAGGCGCTCGATCGGCATGATCCGCAGCGCGCCGAAAAACGGGTTTTCAGCCATGGCCGAGCCCGCCAGGTCAGCCGCCCCGCCCTGCCCGGGCGGCGCCGCACCTGCCGCTGCAGGACGGCCCCCGGACAGCATGCGCATGGCGGCTTCGACCTCGCGCACCGTGGCATATTTCAAGGGGAAAACGCCGACGGACATTCCCTTGAGCAGGTCGACGTCGAAGGTCGAGACAATGCTCAGCCAGCCCTCGGCCTGCGTTCTGGAGCCTGCCAGCACCAGCAGGTTGCGCACGGTGTCGACCCGGACCAGGGCCTCTGGCGGCAGCACCGGGCGCAGGATGGTCGCCATTTCGGCCGCCCCGATGAACTGCAGCGGGACCACGACAGCGCCGAACCCAGGTTGCAAGGGACCGGCGCCCGCCTGGCGCGGCACCGACACGATGCCCCGCAAGGCTTCCGGACGCCCGACGTGGTAAGTCCCGCGGCTGTCCTGCGCCATCACCAGGCCATTGGCGAGCAAGGCGCTTTCCAGCAGGTAGGCGGCGTCATCGGCGGTCACGTCGCCCTTGGTCGCGAGCGTCACCGTGCCGCTGATCGGCGGGTGGATCATGTAATCCACCTTCAGGATGTCGCGCAGGATGATGTGCACGACGTCCAGGATCGGGGCTTCTTCGAAGCGGAAGGTGTTGGGCGCGCCCGTTAGTGGCACGGCCGACGGCGGGGCGGCAATCACCCGGTCGGTGCCGCGAAGGATCCGTGCCGCGGCGGGCGCTTGCGGAATCGTCGTGTCCACCACGGGCAAGGGCGGGTTCGACGACAAGACGCTGCCGGGAAGCAAGGTTGCCTCCCCCTGGGCGGCAGCGAGCCGGCAGACCGCCAGCGCGACGAGGGTGAGGGCAAAGCGTGATGTGATCATTGTTTTCCGCAGATAGGATGCCTGTGGCGCCGGGGAGTTCATCGCGACCCACCGATAACGAACGGATTCGACGGCGCAGGCCCACCCGGCTTTGCGGCAGCGCCTCCGGCCGGTGGTTGCGCGGATGGTACCGGCGTTGATATCTGGGGCGCTGTGGCAGCCGGGGGCAGAGGCGGCCCGGCAGGCGCAGCGACGGCGGGCCGCGGCGGCGGCGCACCAGTGGCCTGGCCAGCCTGTACCAGTGGCACGATACGGCTCTCGCCGCCCTTGGTGAACACCACGTCGCGCGGCCTGATTTCTTTCAGTCTCCAGTCACCGACCGCTTCGGACACCTTGACGCGCCGGGTCTTGCCTTCGACACGGGCGATCACGCCACCTGCGCCCGCACTGCTGAACAGGCCGTACAGGTGAATGGTGTCCAGCGGATCGGCACGCACAGGCACCACCGGCTTGGGTGGCGGCGGTGGCGGCGGCGGACGCCGCGTCGGGGCGAAGACCGGCCGATCCAGAATGGCCATGAACCGGTTGACGTCGGACTCGTCCCGCTGGATCGAAGCCGCCGACAGACTGCCGAGGTCGGGCCGGATGGCCGCCGGCGGCTGCCAGTGCACCCCGCGCACCGTGCCGTTCGGATCGAGCCAGAGCCACAGGAGCAAGCCGGCGAGCAGCAGGTTCAAAGCTATCAGCACCAGAGTCGCGGGACGGGTCATTTCCGGCTCCGCAGGACGAACAGGTTGGCCTGGAGCGAAAGCCGCTGCTGGCCGTCGGGCCTGGCGATCGCCACTGTCTGCGCAACGAAACTCTCCACGTAGAGCGACGGTGTCAGGCCTGGCAGCACCACCAGCGCACCCTGCAGTGCAGGAAGATCTCCTTCCAGCCGCAGCAGCAGGACGATGCGGTCAAAGCCCTCCACCTCCTTGGCCGGCAAGATCTGCGTGCTGGAAACCTCCAGGCCAGCCCTGGACAGCGTTTCCCGGGCTTTCTGCAAGGCGTCGCTACCAGCCCTGGCGACGTCCTGGCTCACCGGGTAGGCATGACGAGCAAGGAAAGCCTGGCGCTCGGCGAGGGCGGCATCGATCGCGACCCCGCTCTGCCCCAGCCCGACCAGCCTGGCATAGCGCGGCTCGAGCTCGGCCAGCCGGTCCCTGGCCCAAACATGCGTTGAAACGACGTAGGCCGTCGCACCGCCAATGAACACCAGCGCGCCCACGGCCAGGGCGATCGCGCTTCGGCTGCCATCGGGCATCGTCAATTTCATCGGGAGCCACCGATCACAAAGGGGGACGCGCCGCCCCCGGCCGCGGGCGCGCCCTTGGCTGGCGCGCGCACAGGAACGGGCGCAAGGGTGGGCACGGCAGTGGGCGCTGGCGCGGCTGCAACCGACGCCGGCAGGCCGGGCGCCGAAGCTGCCGCCGTCGCCAAAGGCGCAGGTGCCCCGGATGCAGCAACCGGCGTCACGCCAGACAGGCCGGCGATGGCGGCGCCGGCGGGCAGCACCTTCGGCGCCATCGTGAACTCGATGACAAACGCTTCTTTCGCGGCGCCGGCCTGCCGCGTGACAGCGGTCGGCGCCTTGACGTTGCGCAACCTGGCGTCCGAGCTGAGTTTCTGCAGCAGGGCGGAAGCGTCGGCGGTAAAGCCGGACGCAGTGATCTTCGTTTTCTGGATGTCCAGGCTGTACAGATAGGTGTCGTCCGGCAGGATCTGGGTGAGGGATTCCATCACGCCTGCAGGATCGACGCGGTCGGCGGCGATCAGGTCGAGCGACCGGACGCTGTCGTTCAGGGCAGCGAGTTCGTCGCGCTTGCGCACCAGCGGACTGACGCGCCGCAGCACAGCATCGAATGCATCCGCTGCTTCCAGCGCGCGCTGGCGCAATTGAATCGTCGGCGTCATTGCCACCAGGGTCGCCAGGGCCAGGGCCAGCCCCGCCAATGCCCAGTTCCAGCGCTGCACGACCGCGGCGCCATGAAGCCGGCGGCTCTCCCCATAGCCTCGAATGACAACCGGCAGGTGCTCCCCGGAGAGCGCCCAGACTTCCGGCGCCTTGGCGGCAGTGGCCAGCTCAGGCCATCTGTCCTGCAGGAAGCCGGAGACATGCCGACGCGATGTGAGCACGATGTCGGCGTGTTTCTGTCCGCCTTCCAGATCCCGGACCAGCGAACCCCAAGCCAGCTCCTCGGGCGGGAAGGGGCTGTTGCTGCGAACCTCGAGCAACAGCGCTTCGGCGCCATGCGGCTGGGACATGCGAGGCAGCACCAGACTACGCCTGAGCACCAGTTCCTCCGGCAGCTGGATTGCGACGAACTTCGGCGTTTTGCGCCGGGCTCCATCGGGCACACGCAGGCCGCCCCGCCAGACCGACTGGCTGCCATCCGGATGAAGCACCAGCACCGGCTCGCCCGGTGACGCCCAGGACCGCAGGGAGACGCCGCGCGTCTTCAGGCCGGAGATCCACGAGGCTCCCCGGACGCGAACAGGATGGACTTCAGGCAGGAGGGATGGCAGGGGGGTCTCGGACATGGTCATTTCAATTCACTCGTCGGCGGTATCGGCTCAAACCGGTCCTCGGCCTGGAAGATGCGCCATGGCACACCGTCCGGCGCTACCCTGCCGGTTTCCACCATCCGTGAACTGAGCAATCGCCTGCCGTCCGGAAGGGGCACCTGGGCCACCAGCCTGAAGCGCTTCGTGGCCACGGGTTCGATCCATTGCGCGGGAAGATCGGAGGTGTCAACACCCGGCCCTGCGCCGTCCCTGTTGGCCGCGATCCGCCCAGCCCGGGCGGCGTCACCTTCGGACAGCACCTGAAGAACGCCTTGCGGAGCAGCCAGCGGATTGACGCGGCCTCCTCCCATGGCGTCTGTCGTGACGAGCGCCGAAAGTCTAGCATAGAGGCCGAAGTCGACCCCGGGCAGCTGCAGCAGATCCTCGATGGCCTCGAACCGGGGTCCGCGCTGCGTCAAAGGACCAGGCGTGCGCGCGGCAACCAGGGCCTTGGCCAGGGTCGCGGCCTGGTCCGGCGCCAGCTGTCCGGCGACAGTGAACAGCGCGACCAAGAGCGGCTCGGGTGCGCGATTCAGGTCGATCAGGCCATTGAGCGGCATCACCTCGACCGAGATGGCGAGGCCGCCATAACTGACCTCGATCCGGCTCAGGCGCGTCACGGGTTCGGCGCGCGCGGCGATTTGCTGTAGCACAAGCTGGACTGCGGCACTGCCCAGAGCGCTGCCTTGAACGGTCTGGCGCGCGGACGAGACGAGCCGGATCTCGTCGCGGTGTGCCTGCACCATTCCCGTCACCAGAATGCTCAGGGCGGCGACGATCCAGAGCACGGCGACCAGCGCAACGCCGGCTTGCCGGCGGCCGGGAAAGGACGTGCGGCGCCGCATCATTCAGGCCCCAGCGAGAATCCGCCGCGCCCGTTGTCCCCGGCCGGCAGCTGGCGAAGCGCAATGACGATTTGCGGCCATTGAACCGCGACCGTTCGCAGCGAAATACGGATCCGGGCGGGCAAAATCTGGGGGTCGGTCCAGGCGGGCCGCCAGGACTGGACAGCGCCCTCCTCTTGCGCGTACTCCAGCAGCAGCCCGGTCGCCTCCCGAACCAGAACCCGGGAATCGGCTGCTGCCCAGTCCGGAAAAACCGCGGCGCCGGACCAGGGCATGAACCGGATCACCAGGTCGGCCGTGTCCCGCTGGCGTTCGAGTGCCAGGCGAAAAAAGCAGCGGCCGCCGGCACCGTACCTGGCCGGCATGACACCAACCCACATCACGGCGTCGGACGCTGCCGAAAACAGGGCGAGGCTGGAGCCGACCTGCGTCGGCGCCTGCACCTTGCGGGGAGAGATGCGCCCCAGGATGCTCGACAGAAAGCTGGTGGCAACCCGCATTTCGTCCGCCCGGCGCAAGCGCTGGTCCACGCGCTCCTCGGTCTGGGCGATGGTGCGCATCGCACCGCCCAGCGCCAGCATGATCACCGACATCAAGGTCATGACCACCAGGATCTCCACCAGCGTGAAGCCGGCACTCTTTCGCGATCGGCGATTCATCTCGCACTCCCCGGCGGCGGCCTGGCTTGCGGCAGCAGGGTGCTCAATTCCAGCTGGCGGGGGCCGCGGCGATCGTTCCAGCCGATCACGATCTGCACTTGTTGCAACAGGGGAGCCTGGGGACTGTTCACGTCGGTCTGGAAAGCGCCGCTGCTGACGCGCCAGGCCAGGCCTGCGGACTCGCCGGACTCGTTCCATCCCGCTTCCGGCACGCTGTCGCGGGAATTGAGCACGCTCTGCGCGAGCACGGTGGCCCGCAGATGCTGCTCGGTGTCGCCGAGGCTGCGCACTGTGCCACCGCTGGCCTGGTACAGCATCCCCAGCGAGAACGCCATGATGACGAAGGCGACCAGCAGCTCGAGCAGCGAGAATCCGCCTTGCCGACGGCGGACCCGGCCCCTCATTGAGCGATCGGAGACTGCGCCACGCCCCCGGAAAGCCAATCGACAGTCAGCCGGACTCCCGCGCCGCTCGGTCGCACGATCTCGATCGTGCCCCCTGTCGCGCCACCGGAAGGCAGGAACAGGATGCCGGCGCTCTGCGCAGCGGTCAGCTCGATGTCGGCGACGGTGGCGCGAAGCCGCAGCGGCTCCGGCACCTGTTTGGCGGGGCGGCCGTCGAGCCCGTAGTTTCGGGCCGCGAGATCGACCCGAAAGCGCACCTGGCGGCCTTCCGCCAGCGCCCGGTAGCGGGCTTGCCGGATGTCCGAGAGCATGCCCCGAACCGTGTCGCGGTACTGCGCGGATTCCCGGAGACGCCCGAAGGCCAATGGCACCAGCGCAGTCAACAGCGCCACCATCGCGAACACCACCAGCAACTCGATGAGCGTAAAGCCGCGCTCGACTCGCACGGCGGCCTCAGGACGCCCTAGCGCGTATTGCGGATGTCGGCATTTTCACCCTCGCCGCCGGGCGCGCCATCCGCTCCCAGAGACAGGATTTCGACGGCGCCTCCGGGCGCAAGCTGGTAGTGGTACGGCTTGCCCCATGGATCGGTCGGCAGGCTGCCCTTGAGGTAAGGACCGGACCAGCCGGAGGCCACCGTGGGCGGACGCTTGGCCAGCGCCTCCAGCCCTTCTTCGGTGCTGGGGAAGCGGCCCACGTCGAGCTTGAAAAGCTCCATGGCCTTCTCGATGTCGGCGATCTGGACTGCGGCAGTTTTGGACTTCGCGCCCCCGAGCTGGCCCAGCACCCGCGGACCGACAATGCCGGCCAGGAGCGTCAGGATTGCGAGCACGACCAGCAGTTCGACCAATGTGAAGCCGGCGGAAGCGGCCCCTGAACGGCGGCGGAAATTCACCATCTCGTGGTCCTCGATCAAACGATCAATTATACGGCGAGGTCATTGATCGACAGGATGCCCAGCAGGATGGAAACGATGATGCTGGCGATCAGCAAACCGAGCACCATGATCAGCAGCGGCTCGAGCAGGGTGAGCGCCCGGCGGATCCCGGTTTCCACTTCGCGGTCCAGGATATTCGCGAGCTCCAGCATCATCGGTCCGATACGCCCTGTCTCCTCGCCGACCCGGACCAGGTTGACGGCGAGCGGCTCGAAGATACCGGTTGCCGACAGTGCATCCACCAGCCGCCCACCCTCTTTCACAGCCGGCGCCACAGAAGCCATCCGGCTGCGCAGCGGCAGGCTGCCCATGGTGTCGGTCGCGATGTGCAGGGCCGTAAGCATCGGAACACCGTTGCCAAGCAGGGTTCCCAGGGTCCGGGAGAACAGGTTCAACTGGTATTTCAGCAACAGCCTGCCCAGCACGGGAAGCGTGAGGACCGTGGACTGCCACCACGCGGCCCCAACCGGGGACCGCAGCCAGCGTGAAGCGAGCCAGCCGGCGAGGCCGACCACCAACCCGATCGCCAGGCCCCATTCGCGAAACACGCGTCCGAGCTGCATGACGATGCGCGTGGCGAGCGGCAGTGCGTCGCCCAGGTCGTTGAACAGCTTTTCGAACTGGGGCACGACAAAGCCGAGCATCGCCACCAGCGACACGACCGCGACGAACAACAGAATCGCCGGGTAGATGGTGGCGGACACGACGCTTTCACGCAGCGACCGCAGCCGCTCCATGTGTTCCACCAGCCGTTGCAGGACGCTGGACAGCTGGCCACTGGCTTCGCCCGAGCGCACCATGTTGAGATAGAAGTCGCCAAACAAGGCGCGCTCGCGACCCAGTGCCTTGCTCAACGCCGAGCCATGTTTGACGTCGTCGAGGATCTGCTGGAGCACCCGTGCGACCGGTGGCCGCAGGCTCATGTCGATCAGCACCCGCAGCGCATTGGCCAGCGCCAGGCCGGCACGCAGCATGATCGAGAGTTCGCTGGTCAGAGCCAGCACTTCCGCCGGTGTCACCGGGCCGGAATTCCTGCGGAAGCTTCTCCGGGCAATCGTGCCGCCGCCGGAGCCGACGGACAACGCCGGGCCGGCAAGCGCAGCCGCGTCGGAAACGCTGACGGGCACCAGTCCCCGCTCGCGCAGCTGCCGGGTCGCCGCATGCGCCGACGCAGCTTCCACCCGCCCCTCAGTCATTTGTCCCGCGGCATCCGCGGCGCGCCAGGCGAATTCAGGCATCGCTGGTGTCCTGGGTCACCCGCAGCAGCTCCTCCAGGGACGTGGTGCCGGACGCGACCTTGCGCAATCCGTCCTCGTACAAGGTGAGCATGCCCGACGCTGCCGCCAGCGCATGCAGTTCGCCGGCATCCTTGCCGTCGATGATCGCCCTGCGCATCGCTTCGTCGAGCACCAGCAGTTCATGGATTCCGGTGCGCCCCTGGTAACCGGTGTCACGGCAATGGGAGCAGCCGCGTGCCCGGTAGGTCGGATGTCCGGGCTGCAGAAAGCGTCCCAGCCCGGAGCTGCGCAGCACCTCCGCGGATTGCGTCTCAGCTTCCTTGCAGTGGTTGCACAGCGTCCGCACCAGGCGCTGCGACAGGACGCCGTTGACCGACGAAGTGATGAGGTAACGTTCGACCCCCATGTCCTGCATCCGGATCACCGCCCCGGCGGCTGTGTTGGTGTGCAGCGTGGAGAGCACGAGGTGACCGGTGAGCGCCGACTGGACGGCGATCTGGGCGGTTTCCGCGTCGCGCATTTCCCCGATCATGATGATGTCCGGATCCTGGCGCAGGATCGACCGCAATGCGTTGGCGAAGGTCAGGCCGATCTGGGCATGGACCTGGATCTGGTTGATCCCCTCCAGCTGGTATTCGACCGGATCCTCGACGTTGATGATTTTCTGGGTCGAGGCATCGAGCTTGGACAACGCCGCGTACAAGGTCGTGGTCTTGCCGGAGCCGGTCGGTCCGGTGACCAGCACGATGCCGTGAGGGCGCGCGAGCAGCGCGTTGAATTTCGCCAGCGTGTCGGATTCGAATCCCATCTGCTCGAGGCTGAAGCGGACACTGGCGCGGTCCAGCACGCGCATGACGACGCTTTCGCCGTGGACGGTGGGGACCGTCGAAACGCGCAGGTCGAGCTCACGGCCCTTGACCCTGGTCTTGATCCGGCCGTCCTGTGGCAGGCGGCGCTCGGCGATGTCGAGGTGGGCGAGCAGCTTCACCCGTGAACTCACGGCGGCCCCGTGTTTGGGCGGCACCAGTTCGGACGAATGGATCACGCCGTCGACCCGGTAGCGCACGTGAAGGCCGTCGTCGAACGGCTCCAGGTGGATGTCCGAGGCCCGCAGCTCGATGACCTTGCCGATGATGGAGTTGACCAGCCGGATGACGGGTGCCTCGCTCGCAAGGTCTTTCAGGTGCTCCACGAAGTCGCCCGAGTCGTCGAGCTGGTCCAGCGCGTCTTCGGGGTCGGCTCCGGCCGCCGGCTGCGCCAGGGCGCGCTCGATGTCACTGGGCAGGGCGATGTAGGGATGGATCGAAAGGCCGGTCGACAGGCGCAAGGCCTTCAGCACGAACTGGTCTTCCGGCGTCGCCATGGCAACGTCGAGCCGCCCGTCTTCGAGTCGCAGTGGATAGCACGCGTGGGTGCTGAGGAATTCGGGGAGCAGCCCGGGCGCCTCGACCGGCACGACCGGAAAATCATCTGCCGACGCGAACGGAACCCCGAGTTGCACGGACCGGGTCTGGACCACGTCCGATTCGGAGACCAGGCCGAGTTGCACGAGCACCGCTGCCAGGCTACCGCCCATTTCAAGGCGCGCGGCCACCGCCCGCTCCAGGTCGCGGGCACTCAATTTTTCAGCCCGGACCAGAAGATCCCCCAACTGGTGGGCCAAATCGATCTCGCCAGTTCGCGCGAGAACGCTTTCGGAATTCGCCATACAGTAAAAAAGAGCCGCCCGTTGAACGCAACAGGCCATTATGACCGTGGTCTATCTCGCAGGTCTGCCTGCGGGAATGGCCTTCGCCGACGTGCTGGAGAGGCGTCTGTAGCAGCTCACGTTGACGTCGGAAATCCTGACGTCCTGGGCCCGGTCCACTGGATCGAAGCGCAGCTTGTCCTCGAAGCCGATCGCGCTTTCCAGCCGGAACACCAGTTGCTGTGGCCGTCCGTCCGGCAGCGGGGCGACGTCAAGCCTGACAGAGGCCTCCTCCGCAAACTCTTTGACGCCGCGCGCCGCAAAATAGATCTGTGCCTGTGCCTTCTGCTGCACTGCCATTTTCGCTTCGACATGCAGAACACTGCACTCCTTCATCTGCTGCGGCTTGTCGGTCTTGAAGGAAACCTGTGCATCGCTGCCGGCCCGAAACGCATGGGGGTCGCCGGGAACAGGATCAAGCCAGGCGCTCCCGAACAGTTGGGCTTTCTTTTGCGGCTGTTCCAGGACGAAAAATGGACGCGTCGAATACCTCAAGCGGCATCGGACTTCCACCTCGGAAACAGCGAAACCCTGTGGCTTGTTGACCGGGTCGAGCCGCAGCGTGTCGTCGAACCCGGTTTCGCTTTCAACCCGGAAGGCAAACGCCTGCGGTCCGGCCTGGCCTTTCAGCGGCACCCGGCGCGAATTCGTTTCGGTGAACTCGCTCTGGCCACGCGGACGGAAGTAAAGCTGAAACGAATCGTCCTGGGCTGCCGCCACCACGACTGCGACATCCAGCATCACGCAATTTTCCATTTCATCGGGCCGACCGACATGGAGATGGAACTGGGCATCGATTTGCGCCATCGTCCCCGCAGGGCCGACCAGGATATTCCTGGTCTCGACACGCCCGCTGTCCCGACTGAGCCGGAACCAGGGAGAAGGATCGTTGACCCCGACCTGGATCGGCAGGAGAGAGAAGTAACGCACGAAAGAAGCGCCGATCCTGGTGGCGTAAATATACGCGGGCGTCAGGTCCGCCATGTTGAATTCCGGGCAGTCGATGCCCTCTCCCTTTTGCAACTGCGCCGACAGGCATGCCACCGTCGCCGTCCGGAAGGAAGCTTCCATCCGGTGGCGCTGAAAGTGGGCGAAAGCCCCGGCAGAGACCATCAGGAAGATGGCCGCCCCGCACCCAAGCCATGCAGTGACTGTGATCGCCGCCGCGTGCGATGCCCGCCTGCCCCGCATCAGGACGATGCCCGCGGCGACAACCCAGGGCCACATCAAGGCCGCCCAAAAAAAGTGAAACCTGGAAAACCCCAGGACAAACACGTCCAGGGCCGACTTGACCTCCGGCCCTCGCAGATAGGTTCGACCAGCAGCGACCAGCAGCAGGTACACGAACACTGTCGCGGCAAGCGCACAGAAGACCATCGCCACCCGAAGGTCAGGACCGTCCGGATCGGCGCGCACACGCCTGAGCAGCACGAAGGCAATGGCAAGGACACCGGCACAGGCGACGAGCACCAGGGCCAGGGACACAACCGGATGTCCCTCGGGCAGCAGCAGCGACCGGCCGATCTTGCCGAAATAGAACAGCCAGAAATCAGGCTCGTAAGGCAATGCAAGGCGTGCGTCACCGCGGTGCGACGCACCCATGGTCGGCATGACGCCCACCTTGAACTGGGTTGCCGAGGTCACGAGCCCCGCCAGCGCCAAAGCAGTGCCGCCGTGCACGATCCGGCGGCGCCGGTCCGCGGGGAGCGTCAACACAGCCATTGCCATCACCCCGACCCCCGCGGCCAATGCCCCGAACGCACCCGAGATGTAGGTGAAGCCCGCGACGATTCCCAGGCCGAAAATCGCCGGCAGGCGCAACCTGTTGTTCCACGGACTGGCTACGATCAGCCACAAGGAGGCGAGCAGAAACACCAGCGGCAGCGCCTGGTGGTACGCAAGGTTCTCACGACCCCAATAAGACCCCGGTTGCAGCATCAAGAGCGTGAAAACAAAGCACGCCGCGGCCTGGATCGTGTCGCCCAACGCGGCTTTGAGCAGTTTCCATTGCAGCAACAGCAACAAGCCCAGCACGGTTGTCATCGACAGCAGCTGGTACGCAACGGAGTTGCCGTCGAGCGCACGTTGCGCGATCGCATCGAGTGCGAATCCCACGGGGGCCATGGTGTCGTTGATGCCCATGAACAGGTACGACGGGTCCAGCGAATCGATCTGCCCGGTCGCATAGGCGCGCCAGTCATCGTAGAACGGGAGGTCGAACCCGAACCGCAGCCACCCCAGCGCATTCAAGGCCAGGCTGAGAACCGGCAGGCCGATCAGAACGGCTACGGCGACGCGGCGGATCAAAAGACGGACCGCCAGCGAGGGCATGTCGGCGCCAGCTGCAGTGTCCGCTTGCAGACCGCCCCTGAAGACGTATGCGTTGCAAAGGTAAGTGATGGGCAAACTGACGGCGATCGCAATCAGCGGCGCCACGTTCGCGGGCCCGCCGATCCAGTCGACCCAGATCGACACGATCAGAAGGCCCAGCAGATACTGGCCGGCGTAGATCATGGCCACGTACAGCGGGCCGAACCGGCCGCCCGGCAGTCGAAACACGAAGTACCGGTTCATCAGGTAGGCCAGTGCGATACCGCTCGCAAAGGCGATGGAATAGCTGGTCCGATACGGGAGCCAGTGAAGCAGCACCAGGTACCCCAGGTACGTGACCAGGGTGTTGAGGCCCCCGGAGGCAAGAAAGCGCGCCGCGCTTGCGACTGAAATCCTGGGACGAGGTGAAATCACGGCGTCGATGCGTTGCGAGTCATCGCGAGGAAATTGTCGTAGTCGCGCACGTAGTCGGCGCCGTCATAATGTTGCGATGCCAGAACCAGCAGGACCGCGTCAGGGGAATAGCGGTACTGGATACCCCACGTCATGGGGGGCAGGTAAACGCCGATGGCAGGGCTGTCCAGCACGAACTGCTGCCGGTTCCGGCCGTCGTCGGCCACCACGTGCACACTGCCCTTCACGGCAATCAGGAACTGCTCGCAGCGCAAATGCGCGTGTTCCCCGCGGATTTCCACACTCGGAACGTCATACACCAGGAAGTAGCGCTTGACCTCGAATGGAATGTCTCGCCCGAATTCACCGACCGACAGACTGCCGCGCATGTCCACAACATTTTTCAGCCGATGCAGCGTGACGCCGCGCACTGACGTTTCGCGGACCGGCTCAGTGACCTGAGCCGGTGTGGCGGCGTCCTGCCCCTCATGGTCGGCGGTGTCGACGTAGCCGATGATTTTTGCCGGGTTGCCGACGACCACCGCATTCGGTGGAACCGACCGCGTCACTACGGCGCCGGCCCCGACCATGGCGCGCGTACCGATCGTGATGCCTGGCAGGATCGTTGCGTTGGCGCCGATCGACGCGCCCTTGCGCACGATGGTCTGGCCGAAAGCTTCGGGATACTGCTTGCTTCTGGGGAACTGGTCGTTGGTGAAGGTCGCGTTCGGCCCGACGAACACGTCGTCCTCCAGCCGCATGCCGTCCCACAGCTGGACGCCGCATTTGAGCGTCACCCGGTCGCCGACAACCACGTCGTTTTCGACGAAGACGTGGTCGCAGATATTGCAATCGCGTCCGATCCTGGCGCCGGGCAGAACATGGGCAAAGGCCCAGATCCGGGTCCCGTCGCCGATCTGCTTGCTTTCGCAAAGCGCGTTGGGATGCGTGAAGGGTTTATTCATGCGACGACATTCCTTTGGCGGGTGCCGTCAAAGCGCTCCACCCTCAGGGCCACGGACAAGGGACGGCGTTTGGTGTTCTCATAAGCGCGCCAGGCATAGGAGCCGACGATTCCCAGGCTGAGAAGATTCAATGCGGAAAAGAAGACGATGAGGATGGCCGTCATGGCATAACCGGGCACCGTGATCGTGCCCGCCATCCGGCCGATCGCGACAGCGAGGCCGAACAGCGCGGCGGCGGCAGCACCGAAGGCGCCCGTCCGCATCAGCACGCGGATCGGCAAATCCGTGAACGCGAAGACGCTGTCCATCAGATAGTTGACCTTCTTGCGCAAGGTCCATGCTGAAACTCCGTGCGCGCGCGGTTGCCGCACATAGGGCAGGGTCCGGCGCCGGAATCCCAGCCAGAAAATCTGGGCCACCAGTGAACTGTGGCTCTCCTCGAGCGCGATCAGGGTGTCACGGAACGCACGGTTGCACCCGAACACATCGACGCCGCCCGGCGGCATCTCGGGAACGACGTAACGCCGGTACAAACCCCAGAAAATCTGGGCCGGGAGGCGGGTCAGCAAAGGATCGTGGCGCGCTTCCCGGACTCCGACCACCACGTCCACCTCGCCGGAGCGAAGCACCTGGTCCATCTCGACAACCAGTTCCGGCGGCTCCTGCAGGTCCGCGGCCATCACGGCGAAGCGCTCCCCGTCTCCGTGGATCAGCCCGGTCCGGATCGCCGCGAAGGAGCCGAAATTGCGGGACAGCAGGATCAGCTTGGACCGCAGGCTGCGACGCCCCAGCTCATCGCGCAGGATTTCGTAACAGCGGTCCGGACTGCCATCGACGACGAACACGGTCTCCAGGCCATCGGCCAGCTGTTCGGAGAGCCGCTCGATTGCGGCCAGCAGATCGGGTAGCGAGCCCTCGTTCCGGTAGACGGGAATCACCAGCGTCAGCAACTCAGTCCTCAGCACGGGAGAAAAAGGCCAGCACCGACCGGATCACCCGTTCGACGTCTTCGTCGGGCATTCCGGGATAGCACGGCAGCGACATGGCGGTGGCACATGCCTCCTCGCTCACGGGCAGGGAGGTGCCTGCGTAACGGGCAGCGACGGCGGGCTGCCGAATATCCACGATCGGGTAGTGCACGTCAGTCGCCACTCCCGATTCGGCCAGATAAGCCCGAAGCGACTCCCGCTTTGGAGTGCGGATGACATACAGGTGCGCCACGAAATCAGCCGCCACGGAGGCCGGCAGGCGCAGCGGCAGCCCGGCAAAGGCGCTGTTGTACCGGGCCGCAATCGCCCGGCGCCACGCGTTGTGCGGCTCGAGCAAAGGGAGTTTTTCGCGCAGCACCGCTGCCTGCATTTCATCAAGCCGGCTGTTGCACCCGCCCAGCAGCGACACCTCGTATTTCTTCGACCAGCCGTACTGCCGCAA
>JANXVP010000040.1 GCA_025351615.1 Ramlibacter sp.
CGGCCTTCCAGTCCCAGACCGGCTTGCCAGCTTCACGCACCAGCTCGTGGATGGCGTTGATGGCGATGTTGCCCTGCTCGTGGCCGAACACCACGGCGCCCAGCATGATGTCTTCGGACAGCTGCTTGGCCTCCGATTCCACCATCAGCACGGCGGACTCGGTGCCGGCGACGATCAGGTCCAGGTCGGACAGCTTGCGCGCGGTCTGGCCCGGGTTGAGCACGTACTCGCCGTTGACATAGCCGACGCGGGCGCCGCCGATCGGGCCGGCGAACGGGATGCCGGAGATGGCCAGCGCGGCGCTGGAGCCGATCATGGCGGCGATGTCGGGATCGACTTCGGGGTTCAGCGACACGGTGTGGATGACCACGTGCACTTCATTGAGGAAGCCTTCGGGGAACAGCGGGCGGATCGGGCGGTCGATCAGGCGGCTGGTCAGCGTCTCGAGTTCGCTGGGCTTGGCTTCACGCTTGAAGAAGCTGCCGGGAATCTTGCCCGCGGCATAGGTCTTCTCGATGTAATCGACGGTCAGCGGAAAGAAATCCTGCCCGGGCTTGGCCGACTTGGAAGCGACCACAGTGCACAGCACCACGGTGCCTTCGATGTCCACCACGACGGCGCCGGAAGCCTGGCGCGCGATCTCGCCGGTCTCGAGCGTGACCTTGTGCTGGCCCCACTGGAAGCTCTTGGTGATCTTGTTGAAAATGCTCATGAAGTGCTCTCTTTCTTGTCGTTGGAGGCGAAGCGACAGGAGCCGGCAACGATGCCATTCCAGAAGCCGGGAAGCATTTCCCTCGGGAGCAAGCCCCCGGGCTTTTGGAATGACACAGCGCGTCGTCTTCTCTTGCCGTCTCCGAAGTAAAAAGCGCCCGAGCTAGCGAAACTAACCCAGGCGCCTTGTCTTGTCGTGCCCGGCTTACTTGCGCAGGCCCAGCTTGCCGATCAGCGCGGTGTAGCGCTCGGCGTCCTTGTCCTTCAGGTACGTCAGCAGGCTCTTGCGGCGATTCACCATGCGCAGCAGGCCGCGCCGACCGTGGTGGTCCTTGGCGTGGGTCTTGAAGTGCGGGGTGAGTTCGTTGATGCGGGCCGTCAGCAGTGCGACCTGCACTTCTGGGCTGCCGGTGTCGGTGGCGCTGCGCGCATTGCCCTTGACGACTTCGGCCTTGATGGAAGCGGCGATCATTCGATTTTCCTTGGTGGTCGCAACGGGGTTGCGTTGGTTCAGGAGCCAGGCCCGTGAACCGGTTTCAACTTGCGTTGACAGCTGGAACTGCCGCCAACGTGCGCTTGCGGGATGCAAAGCCTTGGAATTATAGCCCGTAACCGATCAGCGGGCCCGAACGCCCTGCAGCCAGGAAGCGAGACGGTCCACGCCCACCCCCAGCCGGGCCGGGTCCTTCGAGGCGAAACACCAGCGCAGCCAGCCCTGCGCCTCGGGCGCGAAGGCGTTGCCCGGGGCCAGGCCCAGCCCTGCCTCGGCCACCAGCCGCTTGGCCACGTCCAGGGAGTCGTCGAAGCCGTCGAGCTTGAAAAAGGCGTACATCCCGCCGTGGGCGCCTTCCAACGAAACCCCCGGCACACCCTGCAACAGCGGCACCAGCGTGTCGCGGCAATGCCTGAGATGGGCCACCACGCGCGGCGTCACCTCATCGGTTCGCTGCAAGGCGACGATCCCTGCGCGCTGGGTGAAGACGCTGGCGCAGGAGGTGTTGAATTCCACCAGCTTGCCCATCTGATGGGTGAGCGACGGCGGCATCACCAGCCAGCCCAGCCGCCAGCCAGTCATGAGGAAGCTCTTTGAGAAGCTGTGCACCACCACCAGCTTGTCTTGCGGCTCGGCCACGTCCAGGAAGCTGGGCGCGCAACCGTTTGCCGACTTCTCGTAGTACAGCCGCTCGTAGACCTCGTCGGCCAGGATCCAGGTCCCGGTGCGGCGGCAGTGGGCCAGGATGGCCTGCTGCTCATCGCGGGTGAGCGTCCAGCCAGTCGGGTTGTTCGGGGCGTTGAGGATCAGCAACCTGGTCCTGGCCGTGATCTGCGCCAGCAGCGCTTGCAAGTCCAGCTTCCAGACGCCGCCGTCGGGCTGCAACGAGAAACGCTTGAGGTCCGCGCCGAGGATCAGCGGCTGGGCCGTGAGGTTCGGCCACACCGGCGTGACGGCGACCACTTCGTCGCCGGCGTCGACCAGCGCCTGCACCGCCAGCATCAGCGCGTTGACGCCGCCCGACGTGATTGCGATCCGGTCGCGGGCAATGTTGCCGTGCAGGGCGCTCATGTAATCCGACACCGCATCGCGGAGCTCGGGCAGGCCCAGGTTGTGGGAGTAGAAAGTCTCGCCCTTCTGCAGCGATTCGATCGCGGCCTGGCGGATGAAATCCGGCGTCACCTCGTCGCTTTCGCCGAACCAGAATGCGAGCACGTCGGCGCGACCCATGCCGGCGTTGGCGACTTCGCGGATGCGGGATTCTTCGAGGTCGATCAGGGTCTGGCGCATCGGGCAATTGTCCCAGACCGGCGACAACGTCATTCCCGTGCAGGCGGGAAACCAGCGCTTTCCGGGACAGCGCGCAGAAAAGCCGGACGCCCTGGATTCCCGCCTCCGCGGGAATGACGTGACCCAGTATCCACGGGAAGTCACGTGACCCCGCCTCCGCGGGAATGACGTCACATCAAGGGCGGATCATCTTGCAGCTGCTGGGCATCTCCGCCTGCGCAGGCGTCAGCACCTTGATGACGCGGACCCCATAGCCCGAGCCTTCGACGTCGAACTGCACGCCGGGCGTGCCCTGCCGGTCCATCATGCCGACCACCAGAGGCTGCTGGAACTGGTGGTCTTCGGCGCGCATCGAGCCACCCTGCCCGCTCAGGGCAACGCTGGTCGTCTCCAGCGCCGAGGCCACCATGGCGACGTCGAGCGATCCCGCGCTGCCAATGGCAGCGGCCAGCGCCTCGACCAGCAGTTGCATCCGCATGTGGACGTAGTCGTCGGCGGGATCCGGATAGCGGCGCCGGAACGCCCGGTAAAACGCCTCGCTCTCGCGCGTTGGCATGTTCGGCAGCCAGTCGGCCACGGCGATCACGCGGCCGACGCCAGCCTCGCCGATGGCGGCCGGCGCGCCCAGCGCATTGCCGTAGAAGGTGTAGAACTTGCCTGCGAAACCCGCGTCCCGCGCCGCCTTGACCAGCAGGGTCAGGTCGTTGCTGAAGTTGCCCGTGATGACCGCATCGGCTCTGCTTGCCATGATCTTGGCGGCATAGGGCGCGAAGTCCTTGATCCGCAGCAAAGGATGCAATTCATCGCCGACGATCGTCACATCCGGCCGCTGCACGCCGAGCTGGCGCCGCGCTTCCCTCAGCACCGACTGGCCGAAGCTGTAGTCCTGGCCGAACAGGTACACCGACTTCACGGCGCGGTCCTCGCGCAGCACCGACATCAGCGCCGCCATCCGCATGTCGGCGTGCGCGTCGAAGCGGAAGTGCCAGAAGCTGCACTTCTCGTTGGTGAGGATCGGATCGACCGCGGAGTAATTGAGCAGCAGCACGCGCTGCGACGGCTCCCGCTCGTTGTGCTTGTTGATCGCGTCGACCAGAGCCGCGGTGACCGCCGACGAATTGCCTTGCAGGATGAAGCGCGACCCATTGTCGATGGCCGCGCGCAATGCCGACAGCGCGTCCTCGATCTGGCCCTTGCTGTCGTAGCGCACCAGCGCCAGCGCGCGGTCGCCCTCGGGCAGCCGGACGCCGCCGCGGGCGTTGACCCTTTCCACCGCCCACACCAGGTTGCGAAATACCGCCTCGCCGCCATTGGCATTGCCGCCGGAGAGGCCCTCGACAAGCGCCAGCGGCACCGGCGCTGCGGCGGGGCGGACTTGCGCGAGCGCCGGCAGGCATAGCGTTGCCAGCATGGATTTCAAGACCCCGCGCCGGGCATTTTTCATTGATGGAGTTCCCTTGAAAACCACCGCGGGGGGCACAGATGATGTGCATGCGGCGCTCAGATTGAAAGCCGCGGAGTTTAAGGCAACCGCCTGATCGTCAACACCCAAGGAGTCCAGCCATGTTTTTCGCACCCGTCGTTCGCACCCGCGCCGTCGCGCCCGGCTCACGCACTTTCGACCGCAGCTTCGAGCGCTTCGTCAACGAGGCCTTCTTCA
>JANXVP010000066.1 GCA_025351615.1 Ramlibacter sp.
ACGTAGCGCACCTTCTTGATCGCGAGAATCGGGTGCATCGGCTCCTTCATCGGCGTGCCGTCGGGGTTGTTGATCAACCAGCCGCACGGCAACCCGCCCATCTTTCCCTCGATGTCCTTGCCGCTGAAGATGCCGACCACCCCTGGCATCTTCAGCGCAGCCGAGATGTCCACGGAATTGACCGCGGCATGGGCGTGCGGGGAGCGCACGAAGACGGCGTACGTCTGGCTGGCCAGGTTGATGTCGTCGGTGTAGTTGCCCGCGCCGGTGAGGAAGCGGTAGTCCTCCTTGCGGCGGACTGCCTCGCCGATGTGCGGCAGGTTGGAGAAGTCGGATGCGCCCATGTCGTGCTCCTTAGGCTTGGGGATGGGCCATGGCGCCTGCCATGGCCTGGCCGCCCATCTGGACGGCCTTGACGATGTTCTGATAGCCCGTGCAGCGGCACATGTTGCCGTCCAGCAGCGAACGGATCTCGGGCTCGGTCGCGCCGGGGTGGTAGGTGCACAGGTCAACGGCGCTCATCACCATGCCGGGGGTGCAGAAGCCGCATTGCAGACCGTGGCACTCCTTGAATGCGGCCTGCATCGGATGCAGCGTGCCATCGGCCGCGGCCAGCCCCTCGATCGTCGTTACCTCGGCGCCGTTGTGCTGCGCGGCGAGGGTGTTGCACGACTTGATCGCGCGGCCGTTGACGAGCACGGTGCAGGCACCGCACTGCGCCGTGTCGCAGCCGACGTGGGTGCCCGTCAGCCGCAGTTGCTCGCGCAGCATCTGCACCAGCAAGGTGTTGGCGGGGACATCGGCGCTGCGGTTCTGGCCATTCACTTTAAGCTGGACTTGCATGGGTGGACTCCTTTGGAAAGCGGGTTGATTGTTGAACCCGCGGCATGGAGATTACCTAGCGCAAACCCTAGGTTGAACTTGGGCGTGACACGAAATTCTCAAAATGAAACAATGCGCTTCTGTCCCCCCTGTTCGAACCACCACGCGCCCCACCATGTCTCTCAGCCTGCATTCCCCCGCTCAGCAAAGACTGGCCGAGATCGACCAGGTGCGGCGCACTGTCATTACCGAAGGCCGTTCCGCCGCCGGGATGCTGGTCGACAGCTGGAGCGACCGCAGCTGGATCGAACGCTCATGGCGGCGCTGCCTGGGCGCCGGCCGGCGGCCGGACCAGGCCCTGACGTTCGACGTCCTGCCGGCGCAGGCCCGGCGGCGCAGCGAAGAAGCCAATCAAACGCTGCTGACTGCAGCGCGACCGGTGCTCGACAAGCTCGGCCGGGCCATCGCCAACAGCCGTTACTTCGCGATCCTGACCGACGCCCATGGGGTCGTGATCGACGTCAACGGGCCGATCGACCAGAGCGACCGCAGGGCCCGGCTGCTGACGCGCATCGGTGTGGACCTGTCGGAGCGGGCGGTCGGCACCACCGCGATCAGCGCCGCCCTGGCCGAGCTGAAGCCGGTGTGGCTGCACCGGGGCGAGCACTTCTTCGACGACACGGCGATTTACAGCTGCGCCGGCGCCCCCCTGTTCGGCCCCGATGGACAGTGCGCCGGCATGCTGGACCTGACCGGCATCGAAGCGCCAGAGCGGCCCGAGCTGCGGCACCTGGTGGCGCAATGGGCGCGCAGCATCGAGAACTCGCTGGCGCTGGCGCGGCCCCATGCGCTGCTGTTGCGGGTGAACTGGCCGGGCTGCGGACTGGGCGACGATGCTGACGGCTTGGTCGCACTCGACGGCGATGGCAACGTGGTGTCGGTCAACGCCACGGCGCGCCAGATGCTGGCGCAACTGGGAACCGGGCAATTGCAGGCTCACAGCAGCGAGCTGTTCGCGATGCCCTGGGAATTGCTGTTCGACGCCGCCCGGCGCGACCGGCCGGTGGAAGTGCCGCTGTGGTCCGGCCTGGTGCTGCAGGTGTTGGCGCAATCGCCCGGGGCTGTCACGCCACCGCGCATTGCAGGGCACGACCCGCGGCTGCCCCTGCGCGATGTCGAAGCCGCCCTGATCCGCAAGGCGGTGGCCGAATCGCAGGGCAACGTGAAGGAAGCCGCGCGCATCCTGGGCATCAGCCGGGCGACGGTGTACCGCAAGCTGGGGCGGAAATAGAGAAAAAGGCAGTCACCGGGGCGCGCAGCCGACGCCCGTCCTTGCCTCGTCGCTTCCCCTACTTGCCCGCATTCGGAAAAAACAGCTGCCACCCGCCGATACGGTAGCCGGCGATGGCGCCCTGCCCCTCGGGCGCTATCAGCCAATCTACCAATCGCTGCGCCTCCGCGACCTTCACCTGCGGATGGCGCGCGGGATTCACCACCATCACGCCGTACTGGTTGAACAGGCGTGTGTCGCCTTCGACCAGCACCGTCAGGTCGGCGGGATTCCTGAAACTGAGCCAGGTGGCGCGATCGGTCAGCACGTAAGCGCCGGCCGACGCGGCGATGTTGAGTGCCTGGCCCATGCCGCAGCCGCACTCGCGCAAACCGCCGCCCCGGCGCCCCGACAGGCCGGCGTCCGCCCAGTAGCGCAGTTCGGCGGCGTGGGTGCCGCTGCGGTCGCCGCGTGAAATGAACGGCGCGTTGGCGGCCGAAATCTTCTTCAGCGCCAGGGCGATGTCCTTGCCGGCCACATGCGCCGGATCGCCCGTCGGGCCGACCAGCACGAAGTCGTTGTACATGACCGGCCAGCGCCGCACGCTGCCCCCCTCGGCGACGAATTTCTCTTCGGCCGCGGTGTCGTGCACGAACAGCACGTCGGCGTCGCCACGCCGCGCGATGTCGATCGCCTGGCCGGTGCCGACCGCCACCACCTTCACCTCGATGCCCGTCGCCTGGGTGAATCGCGGCAGCAGCCACCCGAACAGGCCGGACTGCTCGGTCGACGTGGTTGACGCCACGGTGATCGATTCGGCGGCGACAGCGGCTGTCGCGAACGGGCTCATCGCCAGCAACACGCTGCCGATCCCCATCACGGCAGTGACGAAGCGCGAACGACCCGGGAATAACTTCATCCCAACTCTCCCCTGACGAACAGGTCCGCCTCAGGCGACGCTTCGAGCAGCCGCGGTCCATTGAAAAATTCCAGCACCGGCAAGTCCGCCAGCAGCCGGCCACGCTCCAGGTAGCAGACCCGCGTGGCGAGCCGCTTGACCTGGCCCAGATTGTGGCTGGC
>JANXVP010000073.1 GCA_025351615.1 Ramlibacter sp.
GCAGCAGCCGCACACCGAGGTGCTGCTCCAGGTCGGTGACGAGCCGCGTCACAACGGCCGGCGCGGGATCGAGCTTGCGGGCAGCAGCCGCGAAGCCGGCCTCGTCCACCACCTCCTGAAACACCCTCATCGACTGTAAGCGGTCCATTTCGGCTCCTGAAATGGCCGGTATTGTTGCACTTTCAGCAATAGTCAATTGCCGGGGAGATGGTTTTTTTCAATTCCAAATGGTAATACATTTACTGCATCGATGAGCCGCTATCAATAGCGACGACTCATTGAGCTGGACACAGGGGACCGAGAAGCCCCCCATGCCCGGATATGTCATTCAACTTCACTCAAGGATCATCATGAACACGTCACGTTTTCTCGCCGTCGCCACCCTGGCCGCCCTTTCCGCAGTTGCTTCGGTCGCGGTCCACGCCGACGAAGTCGAGGGCTCCCGCTACGCCAGCGCATTCAACGGCAGCCGCACCCGCGCCGAAGTCCGGGCCGAAGCCATTGCGGCCGTCGGCGACCGCAGCCAGGAACTGGCTGCCCTCGGTACCGTGGCAGTGCAGTCGAAGGCCATCCGCGCCGACGTCCGCGCCCAGGCCGTGCAAGCCCAGCGACTCGGCCAGATCCCGGCCGGCGAAGCCAGCAGCATGTGAGCGCAACCGCCTTTCAGCGGGCGCAGGAAAAAACCCGCCGGGGCGACCCGGCGGGTTTTTTTCATTGGAGCGCAGCGCGCGGCTAGGGGTAGCGGCGCGCCAGCGTCTCCGCCACGCAGGCCGGCTTGTCCGCGCCCTCGCGCTCGACCGTCACCTGCCAGGTCATCTGCATGCCGTTGTTGTCGATCGGGTCGCAGGCCAGCAGTTTCATGCGCCCCCGCAGACGACTGCCGACCGGCACCGGCGAAGTGAACCGCACCTTGTTCAGGCCGTAATTCACGCCCATGCCGCTGCTGCGGATCTCCATGGCGCTCTCGAACAGCTTCGGGATCAGCGACAGCGTCAGAAAGCCATGGGCGATCGGCGCCCCGAACGGGCCAGCCCTGGCGCGCTCGACATCCACATGGATCCACTGGTGGTCGCCGGTCGCCTGCGCGAACAGGTTCACCTGCTCCTGGGTGACTGTGATCCAGTCGCTGACGGCGACTTCCTGCCCGACCAGCGCGCGGAGTTCGGAAAGGTTTTCGAAGGTTTTCATGGGTTATTTGCTGTCCAGCCAGCGGCAGATTCCTTGCCATTGCTTGATGTCGCGTTCCACCCGGCCCGGGGCCACATCGAACAAGGTCAGGCCGCGAGCGGCCAGCTGGATGTAGTTCTGGGTCTGGCGCAGGTAACCCAGCACCGGCAGCCCGAGGTTGTCGACAAATTCATGCAGCTTGTCGGCGGCGATGGTGCGCTCGTCGACCCGCATGCCGACGATGCCCACCTGCATCTGGGTGGCCTTGCGGTGCTCCGCCATGGCGTCCAGAAAGCTGCGCGTGGCGAAGATGTCGAACACACTGGGCTGCAAGGGCACGATCACCTTGTCCGCCAGCTTGAGCACTTCTGTGAACATGCGCCCGTGCATGCCGGCCGGCGTGTCGAGCACGACATGGGTGATGCCCCTGGGCGGCTTGACGATGTTGTCCGGTCCCAGATCCCAGGTGCTGATCGTGCGGGCACCGGACGGACGCAGGCCCAGCCACAGGTGCGACGATTGCTGGCGATCGGCGTCGCCGAGCATCACGGCATGGCCACGGCTGGCAAAATACCCGGCGATGTTGGTCGCCATGGTGGACTTTCCGACACCGCCTTTGGGATTGGCAACAACCACGACCGGCATGAGCAACTCCTGGTTTTTGGAACGCGCTGCGGGCAAGACCGCAGTTGCGCTATGTTACCGGTATGGATGAGTCCATCGAAGAAACAGCCCGCCGCGCGATTTACGTGCTCGCGGCCCACCCGAATCTGCGCGAGTCGCGGATCAACCGGCAGCTGCACGCGGCCGCGCTCGAGATTCCGGGCGTCGACCTCAATGACCTTTACGCGAGCAGCCCCGACTACGACTTCGACGTGCCGCGCGAGCAGGCCCGGGCCGAGGCGGCGCAGCTGCTGGTGCTGTTGCATCCGATCCAGTGGTATTCGATGCCGGCCTTGATGAAACTCTGGCTGGACGACGTGCTGGCTTATGGCTGGGCCTATGGCGGCGGCACTGCGCTGAAGGGCAAGGACCTGTGGCTGGTCGCGACCACCGGCGGTTCGCAAGCGTCCTACCATCCGCAAGGCTACAACCGCTATTTCTTCGACGCTTTTGTGCCGCCCTACGAGCAGACCGCCGCTCTATGCGGCATGCGTTTCCTGCCGCCGATGCTGATGCACGGGGCACGCAGCGCGAGTGGAGACGATGTGGCATTGCATGTCGCCACCTTCCGGGCGCGGCTGCTGACCTATCCCGAGTGGCCGGAGATGGCCGAGGTTCTGGACTGCCCGACCTGCGAGGTCCCGGCGTTCGACCGGCCGGGTGGGAAAGCATCGGGTGCTGCCGGTCAGCGGCAAGGCATGCAGGACACCTGAGCATGGAGCACGCACCGGCCTGGCTGACCAACAGCCTGATCTACCTCAGTGCCGCCGTGATCGTGGTGCCACTTTCGCGGGCCCTCGGGCTGGGCTCGATCATCGGCTACCTGGCGGCCGGCATTGCCATCGGGCCCTGGGGTCTGGGACTGGTCACCAACGTCGAAGATATCCTGCACTTCGCCGAATTCGGCGTGGTGCTGATGCTGTTTCTGGTCGGGCTGGAACTCGAGCCCAAGCGGCTGTGGAGCCTGCGCCGCCCGATCTTCGGCTGGGGCTCGGTGCAGGTTCTGGGCTGCGCCGCGGTGCTGTTCATTCCGGCGGTGGCGGCGGGCGCCTCCTGGCAGGTGAGCCTGGTGGCCGCCCTGGGACTGGCGTTGTCGTCCACCGCCATCGCGCTGCAGGTCCTGGGCGAGCGCAACCTGTTGCCGACCTCGGCCGGGCAGGCCGGCTTCTCGATCCTGCTGTTCCAGGACGTCGCCGCAATTCCGATCCTGGCCTTGCTGCCGCTGCTGGCCGGCGTTTCCGGGGCCGACCACGCCGGCGACGGCTGGCCGCTCGATGCGTTGAAGATCGCCGGCGTCGTCGCCGGCATCATCCTGGGCGGCCGCCTGGTCATCCGGCCGCTGCTGCGCTGGATCGCAAAAAGCCGGACCCCCGAAATCTTCACCGCCGCCTCGCTGCTGCTGGTGGTGGCCATCGCGGCGCTGATGCAACTGGTGGGACTGTCGATGGCGCTGGGCGCTTTCCTGGCTGGCGTGCTGCTGGCCGAAAGCGAATACCGGCGCGAGCTGGAGACCG
>JANXVP010000075.1 GCA_025351615.1 Ramlibacter sp.
ATGTCCTAAGGTGACTGGAGTTCAGACGTGTGCTTTCCGATCTCGCGCCTGGTCGGCGATCGAGCGCGTGATGGCCTGGCGGATCCACCACGTCGCGTAGGTCGAGAACTTGTAGCCACGCCGGTATTCGAACTTGTCCACCGCCTTCTTCAGGCCGATGTTGCCTTCCTGGATCAGGTCCAGGAACTGCAGGCCGCGGTTGGTGTACTTCTTGGCGATGGAAATCACCAGCCGCAGGTTGGCCTCGATCATTTCCTTCTTGGCATCGCGCGACGACGACTCGCCCTCGTTCATGCGCTTGTTGATGCCCTTGAGCTCGCCCAGCGGCACGACCACGCGCGACTGCAGGTCAGCCAGCTTTTGCTGAAGTTCCTGGATCGGCGGGACATTGCGGGCAATGACGATCGACCACGGCTTGCCGGCCGCCGCCTGCTTCTCGACCCATTTCTGGTTCAGCAGGTTGGGCGGGAAATCGCGGACGAAGGTTTCCTGGGGCATGCCGCACTTGTCGACGATGATGCGGCGCAGCTCGCGCTCTTTCTTGCGCACGTCGTCGACTTGGCCGCGAACCATGTCGCACAGCTTCTCGATGGTCTTGGCGGTGAAGCGGATGGTCATCAGCTCTTCGGACAGCGAGGTCTGCGCCTTCACATAGGTTTGCGAGCCGTAGCCTTCCTTGTCGTAGATCTTGTGGATCTTCTCGAACAGCAGCTGGATACGCGCGAAGCGCTCCAGCGCCTGGGTCTTGAGCTCTTCGAGTTTCTTGGTCAGCGCCTTGGAGCCGCCGTTACCGTCGTCGTCGTCGTCGGCGTCAAACTCGTCGAAGTCTTCCTCGGCCACGTAGTCGTCGGCCTCGTTCGGGTTGGAGAAGCCGTCCACCACGGTGGAGATGACGACCCGGCCTTCGCGGATCTCGTTGGCCAGCCGCAGGATCTCGGCGATGGTGGCGGGAGAGGCGGAGATCGCCTCCATCATCGCCATCAGGCCGCCTTCGATGCGCTTGGCGATCTCGATTTCGCCTTCGCGCGTCAGCAGTTCGACTGTGCCCATTTCGCGCATGTACATGCGCACCGGGTCGGTGGTGCGGCCGAATTCGCTGTCGACGGTGGACAGGGCGGCTTCGGCTTCTTCCTCGGCTTCTTCGACCGTGGCCGCCGTCGGCGTCGTGTTGTTCAACAACAGCATTTCGGCGTCAGGCGTCTGCTCGTACACCGCGACGCCCAGGTCGTTGAGCATGGTCACCACGACTTCGAGCGTCTCGGCGTCGATCAGCTTGTCGGGCAGGTGGTCGGAGATTTCGGCGTGCGTCAGGTAGCCCCGGGTCTTGCCCAGCGTGATCAGCGTCTTCAGCCGCTGGCGGCGCTTGGCCATGTCTTCTTCGGACAGGACGGTCTCGTCCAGGCCGAATTCCTTCATCAAGGCCCTTTCCTTGGCCTTGCTGATCTTCATGCGCAGCGGCTTGACCTTTTCGGTGGTCTCGGCAACCGGCTCGCCGACCAGGTCTGCTTCGATGTCGGCCATGTCCGGGTCTTCACCCGGCTTGACGATGACCTTGGGCTTGCGGCCGCGTTTGGCGCCGGCAGCGGCAATGCTTGTGTCGGTGACCGCAGCCTTCGGAGGGCGACCGGGCTTTTTCTTGCCGACCTCTTCAGCAGGCACAACAGCCTTGACGGGCTTTTTCACTTCTTGCGCCTTGGCGGCGGCTTTCTCGGACTTGGCGGCGGGAGACTTCGATGCGGGCACGGACTTCACTTTCGTTACGGGCTTGGCGGCGGCTTTGGCCTGGGGCCTGGCGGAGGGCTTGGACGCCTTCAGCTTGACTTCGGCCGGCCGCGCTGCCGGTTTGATAACTTTTTTGGCAACGGGTTTCGTGGCGAGCTTGACAAGCTTTCCCGACTTTTGAGCAGCAGGCATGAGGACCTCAGGAGTTCAAAAAACTGAAAACAAAAAGCGCCACAACAATCCGGCGCGGGAGAAGAGACCCTCCAAATTCCCTGAGCGGGAACCCGGTGGGTCCATCGGGGCAAGATGGGTGGGCGAACATTTGGAATGCAGTCCTTGCGGTAGTTGGCGTGTCGGGCGCTGATGTCCACGTTCGCCGGTCCGGAGGTGCTGCTGTCGCTCTTGCCGATAGCTAACCCTACATTATACCGCCAGTGGCGGTTTCAAGCCCTGGATTTGTTTTTCTGCGCCTCCACCAGCAGCCTCAGCCGCTCGTAGGCCTGCGGGTCTGCCGGAGCGCGGGCCGATAGCTCCTTCATTTCCTCGCTGTTGCGCCGCTCGCCTTCCAGCGCCAGGATCTGCCGCAGTTCCTGTGGGTCGTTCTCGATGTCGGCGAAGACTTTTTCCACCTGGCCGACCGCGAAAGCCTCGAATTCGTGGTCCCGCAGCGCCTCGCGCAACGCAGGCCAGGGCTGCGGCCCATGGTCGTGGACCTGGCTGTCGAGCCACGAAAAAAGCGCGCCATGGGGCGCTGCGAGTTCGCACAGCAACTGGTGGTCGTCATGGCTGAGCTTTTCCCAGGCTCCAGGGTCGGACAGGACGATCTGAAGTGCGCGGTCCCCGCGCCCCGGGGGCAGGGTTCGGCCGGGGCGGGGCGCCCTGGGCACCTGGTCGTTGCGCCGCTGACGCGACCAGGCGGCCGCCGGTGGTCGCTGGCCCCAGAGGCTGGCAAGCTCAGCGGTGTCGAGCTGCGCCAGCGTCGCAATTTCCGCCAGCAGCTGGCGCTTGAGAGCACCGTCTGGCAAGGCGCTCCACAGCGGCTTGGCATTGGCCGCCATGTGGGCGCGCCCTTCGGCGGTGCCGAGGTCGCAGCCCTCACGGGCCGAATCGATCAGGAAGCGCGACAGTGGCGTGGCTTCGGTCACATAGCGCGAAAAGGCGTCGCGCCCGAATTCGCGGATGAAGCTGTCCGGGTCGTGCTCGGGCGGCAGGAACAGGAATTTGACCGAGCGCAGGTCGCTCGCATGGGACAGGGCCCCGTCCAGCGCTTTTCTGGCAGCGCGCCGGCCCGCCGCGTCGCCGTCGAAGCTGAAGACGACCGAGTCGGTGAAGCGAAACAGCTTTTGCAGATGGTCCGGCGTGCAGGCGGTCCCCAGCGTGGCGACGGCGTTCGGAAACCCCAGCTGCGCCAGCGCCACCACGTCCATGTAGCCCTCGGTGACCAGCACGAAGCCGTGCTCGCGCAGTGCCTGCCGCGCTTCGTACAGGCCGTACAGTTCCCGGCCCTTGCTGAAGACCGGCGTCTCCGGTGAGTTCAGGTACTTGGGTTTCTCTTGCCCAAGCACCCGGCCACCGAAGCCGATGCATTCGCCCTTGACGTTGCGGATCGGGAACATCACGCGGTCGCGAAAGCGGTCGTAGCGCCGGGCCTGCCCCTGACCTGACCCGGGGTCGTCCTCGTTGACAATCACCAATCCGCTCTCCGCCAGCAGCGGATCGTCGTAATCCGCGAACACGCTCGCCAGGCTGCGCCAGCCTTCGGGCGCATAGCCCAGGCCGAACTCCTTCGCGACCTCCCCGGAAACGCCGCGGCCCTTGAAGTAGGAAACGGCCTGGGGCGAGTTCTTCAGGTGCTTGCGGTACGCCTCGCCGGCTTTTTCGAGCACGTCGGTCAGTGTCGCCTGTCTGGCGCGTTGCTGGGCGGCGCGCTCGCGATCCTGAGGCGTCGCGTCATCCTCGGGGATCTGCATGCCGAACTGCTGCGCCAGGTCCTGCACCGACTCGATGAAGGTCATGCCGGCGTGTTCCATCATGAAGCTGATGGCGTTTCCGTTCTTGCCGCAGCCGAAGCAGTGATAGAACTGCTTGCTGGGACTGACCGAGAAGGAAGGCGACTTTTCGCCGTGGAACGGGCACAGCCCCATGTAGTTGGCGCCGCCCTTCTTCAGCTGCACGTAGCGTCCGACGATCTCCACGATGTCGGCGCGGCTCACGAGCTCCTGGATGAAGTTCTGGGGGATGGCCATGGTCTGTGTATTCTTACCGGGAAATCAGGAGACCAAGCATGACCAGCATCTTCGAGCAGGACTTGCCGCGCAACGAAGCCAACCACGCGCCCCTTACGCCCCTGTCCTTCCTGGAGCGCACTGCGCAGGTCTATCCAGATCGCACAGCGGTGATCCACGGTGACCTGCGGCGCACCTGGGGACAGGTCTACGGGCGTTGCCGCCAACTGGCAAGCGCCCTGGCGCGGCACGGCGTCGCCAGGGGCGACACCGTCGCCGTGATGCTGCCCAACACCCCGCCGATGGTCGAGGCGCACTTCGGCATTCCGATGGCCGGCGCCGTGCTCAATGCATTGAATACCCGGCTCGATCCCGACACCCTGGCCTTCATGCTGGACCATGGGGAAGCCAGGGTGGTGATCGTCGATCCCGAGTTCGCCCCGGTCATGAAGAAAGCGCTCGCGCTGCGCAAGGGCAAGCGGCCGCTGCTGGTGATCGACGTGGAAGACGCGCTGTATTCCGGCCCCGCAGAGCGCATCGGCAGCACCACGTACGACGCTTTCGTCGCGACCGGCGACGCGGAATTCGCCTGGACGTTGCCGGCCGACGAATGCGATGCGATTGCGCTGAACTACACCAGCGGCACCACCGGCAATCCGAAGGGGGTGGTTTACCACCACCGGGGCGCCGCTGTGAACGCCGTTTCCAACATCCTCGAATGGGACATGCCGAAGTTCGCGACTTACCTGTGGACCCTGCCGATGTTCCATTGCAACGGCTGGTGCTTCCCCTGGACCGTCGCTGCACGCGCCGGCGTCAACGTCTGCCTGCGCAAGGTGGAAGCCAAAGCCATCATCGATTCCATCAAGGCCAACGGCGTGACCCACTATTGCGCCGCTCCGATCGTGCATGGCATGCTGGTGAACGCCCCCGACGCGATGACAGCGGGACTGCCGCGCGGCGTCCAGGCGATGGTGGCCGGTGCGGCGCCCCCGGCCTCGATGATCGAGGGGATGGAGCGCATGGGCTTCGACCTGACTCACGTGTATGGCCTCACGGAAACCTACGGGCCGGCCACCGTTTGTGCCAAACACGCCGACTGGGATGCGCTGGACATCGGGGAGCGGGCACGCCTGAACGCGCGGCAGGGCGTGCGTTACCACCTGCAGCGCGACGCCCGGGTGATCGATCCCGAAACCATGACGCCAGTGCCGCTGGATGGCGAGACCATGGGCGAAATCATGTTCCGCGGCAACATCACGATGAAGGGCTACCTCAAGAACCCGGGTGCCACACAGGAGGCGTTCGCCGGCGGCTGGTTCCACACCGGGGATCTGGCGGTGCAGTTCCCGGACGGCTACATCAAGATCAAGGACCGCAGCAAGGACATCATCATTTCGGGTGGCGAGAACATCTCGTCGATCGAGGTCGAAGATGTGCTCTACCGCCATCCCGACGTGCTGGCCGCTGCCGTGGTGGCCAAGCCGGACGAGCGCTGGGGCGAGACGCCTTGCGCCTTCGTCGAACTGAAGGCCGGCGCAACGACGACCGCCGCGGACATCGTCAGCCACTGCAAGAAGCATCTGGCCGGCTTCAAGATACCTCGGGCTGTCGTGTTCGGCGAACTGCCGAAGACCTCGACCGGCAAGATCCAGAAGTTCGAACTGCGCAAGCTGGCCGGCTCGGCCGCGGCGATCGACGTGTAGAACTGGCATGCCGCTGCGCGGCATACTTGGACCATGCGCATCCTCAGCCACCAAGCCGAATACGTCGTCAAGAACCCGGGCAAGTTCGCCTGGCGCGTGCTCAAGGGCTTCAAGAAGAACCAGGGACTGCTGCTCGCGGGCGCCGTCGCCTATTACGCGCTGTTGTCCGTCGTTCCGCTGCTGATCCTGTCGGTGATCGCGCTATCGCATTTCGTGGACCAGGGTGAACTGCTGATGACGCTCGGCCGCTACCTCGAGTGGCTCACGCCCGGGCAGTCGAAAGCCATCGTCGCCGAGCTGTCGCATTTCCTGGAAAACAGCGAGGTGATCGGCTGGGTGCTGCTCGGGACCATGCTGTTTTTCAGCTCGCTGGCGTTCACGGTGCTGGAAAACGCGATGTCGGTGATCTTCCTGCACCGGATCGCGACTCGCAAGCGGCGCTACATCATTTCGGCGCTGCTGCCTTATTGCTACATCCTGAGCCTGGGCTTCGGCCTGCTGGTGGTGACCCTGGTGACGGCCAGCCTGCAGGCCATCGGCCAGGAAAGCCTCGTGGTCCTCGGGCACGAGTGGTCGCTGCGCGGCCTGTCGGGCGTGCTGCTGTACCTGCTTGGCCTGGTCGGCGAAATCTTCGTGCTGACCTCGGTGTACCTCGTGATGCCGGTCGGGCGGCTGTCGCTGCGCCATGCGTTGCTCGGCGGCGTCACCGCCGCCCTGCTTTGGGAGATCACGCGCCATGTGCTCGCGTGGTATTACGCGACATTGTCGAAGGTCAGCATGGTGTACGGGTCGCTCACCACGGCCATCGTCGTGCTGCTGAGTCTCGAGATCGCGGCCACGCTGCTGCTGCTGGGAGCCCAGGTGATCTCGGAGTTCGAACGCATCGACATGCCGGAACGGCCGGCTCCGGGCAATCCGCTGCGGGTGGACGACAAGCCGGCGTGAACTGCCCGCTTGCGGGATCAGTGGTTAAGGATCGAGGCCAGGAACGCGCGGCCGCGTTCGGTGCGCGGTTCGTGAAAAAACTGGGCCGGGTCGCTGGCTTCCACCACCTGGCCCTCGTCCATGAACACGATGCGGTCCGCAACCGACCGGGCAAAGCCCATCTCGTGCGTGACGCACAGCATCGTGATGCCCTGGCCGGCCAGTTCGATCATCACGTCGAGCACCTCCTTGATCATCTCCGGGTCGAGCGCCGAGGTCGGCTCGTCGAACACCATGATCTTCGGGGTCAGGCACAGGGCCCGCGCGATCGCGACGCGCTGCTGCTGGCCGCCGGACAGCTGCAGGGGGTATTTGTTGGCCTGCTCCGGGATGCGGACCCGTTCGAGCTGAGCCATCGCCCGCTCGACTGCCTCCTTGCGCGGCAGGCCGGCGACCCAGGTCGGCGCCAGGATCAGGTTTTCCAGCACCGTCAGGTGCGGGAACAGGTTGAACTGCTGGAACACCATGCCGACCTGGCGGCGCACCGCTTCAATGGCTTTCACGTTGTCGCCCAGCACCAGCCCTGCGACCGTCAGTCTGCCTTCCTGGTAGTCCTCCAGCGCATTGATGCAGCGCACCAGCGTTGATTTGCCGGAACCGGACGGGCCACAAATGACGATCCGCTCGCCGGCGCCGACCGACAGGTCGATGTCCCGGAGCACATGGAAGGCGTCGCCATACCATTTGTTGACACGCTCGAAGCGGATGACAGGCTCGGTCATGGGGTCCCCGGGCCTAGCGGGCCCTGCTGCGGCGCAGGCGGCGCTCCACGCCCAGGCTGTAGCGGGACATGGCGAAGCAGCAGGTGAAATAAATGGCGGCGATGAACAGGTAGGCCTCGATCTTGAAGGGCCGCCAGTTCGGGTCCGAGCCCAGTGCCAGCGACAGCGCGCCGGTGAGTTCATAGAGCGAGACGATGGTCACGAGCGAGGTGTCCTTGAACAGGGCGATGAAGTTGTTCATGATGCTGGGCACGACGGCGGCCAGCGCCTGCGGCAGGATTACCTTGCGCTGCGCCTGCCACCAGCGCAGGCCGATGCTGGCGGCCGCCTCCGCCTGGCCGTGGCCGATGGTTTGCAGCCCGGCGCGCACGATCTCGGCCATGTACGCCGCCGCGAACAGCGTGATGCCCACGATGACGCGGATCAGCACATCCGGCGATTTGCCCACCGGCATCAACAGCGGCAACATGAATGAGGCCATGAACAGCACGGAGATTAGCGGCACGCCGCGGATCAGCTCGATGTAGACGATGCAAAGGCTTCGGATCGCCGGCATGGTGGAGCGGCGACCCAGCGCCACCAGCACCGCGATCGGAAAGGCCAGCCCCATCGACACCACGCTCAGCAGGATCGTCAGCGGAAGGCCGCCCCATTGGTCGGTCGGCACCTTGCTCAGGCCCAGCGTGCCTCCAGCCATCAAGGCAAAGAAAACGCCCAGGCCCGTGGCCCAGAGCAATGCCAGCCAGGGCTTCCAGCAGCGGGAGCTGCAGCTTGCCAGGACCGGGATCAGCAGGCTCAAGGTTGCCACCAGAGGCCGCCACAGCTGCGTCTGAGGGTAGCGGCCAAGCAGGATGAACGTGCCTTTTTCCACCACCACGCCCCAGCATGCGCCGATCCCGCGTGCGGCCTGGCAGCGATCGGCGTCGGGGACGAACACCGCCTGCAGCAGCCCCCAGCGCACCCCCTTGAGCGCCAGCCAGCCCAGAATCGCCAGCAGCAGCAGGGTGGCCAACGCGTTCGGGATGCTGGCGAACAGGTTGTGGCGCAGCCAGGCCATGCGGCCCGATATGCGCGCCGGTGCGGGCCGGGCGGCAATGGGATGAAAGCCCTGGTCCATTGCCGTCAGCGCTCCTTCAGCGCCGCTCGCCGGTTGAGCCAGTTCATGACCGCGGAAGTTGCCAGCGACAGGCTCAGGTACACCAGCATGATGATCGCGATGCATTCGACGGCGCGCCCGGTCTGGTTGAGCGAGGTGTTGGCGATCGACACCACATCGGGGTAGCCCACGGCCACCGCGAGCGACGAGTTCTTGGTGAGGTTCAGGTACTGGTTGGTCAACGGCGGAATGATCGGCCGTAACGCCAGCGGCAGCACGACCAGACGCAGCGCGCGCCGTCGCGACAGGCCCAGCGATGCGGCCGCCTCATGCTGGCCGGGCGCCACCGACGCGATGCCCGCCCGCACCACTTCAGCCACATAGGCTGCGGTGTAGAGCACCAGTCCCAGCACGACGCTGAGGTACTCCGGGCTCAGGGCGCTCCCGCCCTCGATCTGGATGTCGCTGCGAAACGGATAGTCGAACTCCAGCGGGACGCCGCCGGCGAGCAGTCCGAGCGCGGTCAGCCCGATGACCAGCAGCGCAATCACGGCGGCGACCGGCCGCGCGATCCCTGTGCGCTCGAAGCGCGCGCGTGCCACCCGGGCATAGGCGACGCCGGCGCCGATACCGACGGCCAGTCCGGCGAAGGCGCACCAGTACCCCGCATGCCAGACCAGCAGGGGAAACGAGAGCCCGTTCTTGCTGATGAAAGCCACATCGCCGACGCTCAGGGCCTCGGCTGGCAGTGGCAGGTATTCGGTGAAGAGCAGATACCACATCAGCAACTGCAACAGCACAGGCACGTTGCGGAACAGTTCGACATAGCCGTAGCAAAGGCCGCGCACCAGGGCGTTGCGCGAGAAGCGGCCGATGCCCAGCAGCGTGCCCAGCACCGTCGTCAGGACGCAGCCAATGAGCGCAACCCGCAAGGTGTTGACCAGGCCCACCAGAAAAGCCTTCCAGTAGGGGTCGATGGACTCGTAGCGCACCCACCCTTCGCCAATGTCGAAACCGGCCGGCTGCAGCAGGAAATCGAAGCCGCTCTGGATCCCCCGGGCCCGCATGTTCTGCAGGGTGTTGGCCGCCAGGAAGCCGATGGCAAGCACCAGCAGCAGCACCGCGCCGACCTGGTAGACCTGGGCCCGGAGCCGGGGACTGCTCCACGACAGCCGGCCCAGGCGCGCCGGCGGCGGCCGCCGCGCTGGGATCGATCCGGGCATCAGCGGATGGGCGGAGCGTAGATCAGGCCACCCTTGGACCACAGGTTGTTGCTGCCGCGCGGCAGGCCGAGCGGGCTCTTGGGGCCGACGTTGCGCTCGAAAATCTCGCCGTAGTTGCCGGTCGCCTTGATCGCCCTGGCCAGCCAGTCCTTGTCCAGGCCCAGCAGCTTGCCCGTGTCCTCGGTGGTCCCCAGCAAGCGGCCGATGACCGGATCCTTGCTGTCCTTGTGCATCGTGTCGACGTTGGCTTGCGTGACGCCGTAGTCTTCGGCTTCGATCAAGCCGAACACCACCCACTTGGCGATCGCGAAGAATTCGTCGTCGCCGCGGCGCACCGCAGGGCCCAGTGGTTCCTTGGAGATCAGTTCGGGCAGGATCAGGTGGTCGGCCGGGTTCTTGGCTTCCTTGTTGCGGATCGAGGCCAGGCCGGAAGCGTCGGTGGTGTAGGCCTGGCAGCGCTCCGAAAAGTAGGCGGCGTTGGTGGCTTCGAGCTTCTCGAACACCACCGGCTTGATATTGAGGTTGTTGGCGCGCGAATAGTCGGTCAGGTTCTTCTCGGTGGTCGTGCCAGACTGGACGCAGACGGTGGCGTTCTTGAGCTGCTTGGCGCTCTTGATCTTGCTTTTGGCCGGTACCATGAAGCCCTGGCCGTCGTAGTAGGTCACGCCGGTGAAGCTCAGGCCGAGCGAGGCATCGCGGCTCAAGGTCCAGCTGGTGTTGCGCG
>JANXVP010000076.1 GCA_025351615.1 Ramlibacter sp.
GGCATGGAAGCGATCTACGAGTTCGACGTCACCGATATGCCGGTGACGGTGGCCGTCGATGCCGACGGTACCAACGCCCACGCCACCGGGCCCGCCGAATGGAAGAAGAAAATCGCTAGCGGCGAGTTCAGGACCATCCCGGTCGCCGTGGCTTGAGCCCGACTGCCCCGGCCGCACCGATCGGCGTCTTCGACAGCGGCGTCGGCGGCCTGAGCATCCTGCGCGCCCTGCGAGCCGAACTCCCGGCCGAGGATTTTGTCTATCTCGCCGACTCGGGCTTCGCGCCTTATGGCGAGCGCGATGAAGAATTCGTCGTCGAGCGGGCACTGGCCGTTGCCCAGCGCCTGCGCAATGAACACGCCATCAAGGCACTCGTCATCGCTTGCAACACCGCGACTGCCGCCGCCGTGCATCTGCTGCGCGAAGAGCTACCGGGGCTGCCCATCGTCGGCGTCGAGCCTGCGCTCAAGCCCGCGCTCGCCCTCACCCGCACCGGCCGCATCGGCGTGCTGGCGACGCGCGCCACGCTGGCCAGCGCGAAGTTCGGCGCACTGCACGACGGCGTGCGGAGCCAGGCGGAGTTCGCGCTGCAAGCCTGCGATGGCCTGGCCGACGCGATCGAAAGCCACGACGCTGCCAGGATCGACGCGCTGTGCAGCCGCTACATCCGGGCCCTGGGTCGTACCGGCAGCACGCCGGGCGCAATCGACACCCTGGTGCTGGGGTGCACGCACTACCCGTTCGCGCACCTTCAGCTCCAGGCGCTGGTCGGCCCGGCAGTGCGGCTGGTGGAGACCGGCGAACCGGTGGCGCGGCAGACCCGGCGCTTGCTCGAGGCGGCCGGCAGCCTGAAAACGCAAGGCGACGGTTCAGCGTCCTTTATTTCGACCGGTGATGCGACGCGGCTGGCGCACGCAGTCGCGCTGTGGCTCTGAGCGCGCTCACTGGCTCTCCTGAGCCTAGTGCAGATGACGCGGGCGGCGGCCCCCACCGCCATGCCCTGAACTGCCCGAGCCGCCGGAGCCACGCGGCGGCTTGCCGATCTCGAGCGAATTTACCAGGTCGTCGAAGCGCAGGCTGAACAGCTTGTCGATCTCCGCGACCACGCCGCCCAGCTCCGCGCCGTCGAAATGGCGTTCCATCAGGTTGATCACGTCCTGCACCAGCAGATCGCGCTGCACCTGCATGATGGCGGCCGGCGTCGGTCCGACGAACAGCATGACGAAGTCGTCGCGCGACTCCGCTTCGGGACGCTCTTCTTCTTCGTCGAACTCGGCGTCGTAGAAAGTGATCTCGATCGCCGCGCCCTGCTCCGCGAGTTCATTCAGGCTCATGCACATCTCGTCGAGCGACTGGCGGAAGTCCTCGTCGCCGGCGACCGTCCAGCACATACGCAGCAGGTGCTCTGGCGCGTCGAACTTGATCCCGGGCTCTTCTTCATAGGCACTCGCAGCGCCGTCGGCCAGCGACTTGGCGCCGGCGTATTTCCACAGGGGCTTGAGTGCGTCCTGCAGCTGCGCGAACGTGACATCGGCTCTGAGCGACACATCGCCATGGACATGGATTTCGAAAGGGGCGTTGTAGCGTGACATGTTCTTCTCCGTCTGTGGCCGGGCGCGCAAGCTCAGCCGCGAACAGGCATCAACCAAGTGTATTCCGGCCGACGGTCCCGGATGGCGCACGGATATGATCCATTCAGTGCGCGGGTGGTGGAACTGGTAGACACATCGGGCTTAAAACCCGCCGCCCACCCGAAAGGGAGCGTACGGGTTCGAGTCCCGTCCCGCGCACCAGGTGCGGGTTTCCCATCCAGGACCCGGCGACACAACGGATTTTACTGAGTCTCCCCAGGATGGTTGGCTATGCCGGAGTGGAGGCGCGACCCAGAGTCGAACTGGGCTGATCGGATTTGCAATCCGGTGCATAACCGCTTTGCTATCGCGCCAATGTGCTCCGCTCCCATCGGTTGCAAATATATAAACCGCAAGCGACAAAAAAGGGAA
>JANXVP010000079.1 GCA_025351615.1 Ramlibacter sp.
GGCATTGGTGAGGTCGGACATCGGAGTGCCAGGCGACTCGTTTCGCACCAACGCGATGCTCGACAACGTGCTGGTCGCGCCGGGCGCCAGCTGCGACCAGCGCGCCGCGCTCTACACCAACGGCCGCGATCTGAAGGACCCGATGCCCTCGCCGGTCTACGGCGACCTGCACGGCTTTCCGCCCGCCATCCTCACCACCGGAACGCGAGAGCTGCTCCTGAGCAACACGGTGCGTGTACACCGCAAGCTGCGCCAATCGGGTGTCGAAGCGGTGCTGCAGGTCTACGAAGTCCAGTCGCACGCGCAGTACTACCGCGATGTGAGCGCGCCGGAAACCAGGGAGGCGTTCGACGAGATTGCCCGCTTTTTCGACAGTCATCTCGGGAAATAGGTGGTTGCCAATGGCGTCGCTTCGCGTTGATGCGTCATGGGGAATCAGGCGACCGCAAATGAATAGGAAGAAAAATGGGTGTTTTAAGAATTGCCGCGTTCTGTGATGGGGACATGGGGGGAAATCCGGCAGGCGTCATGATCGCCGACACGCTTCCCACCGAATCCGAGATGCTGCGAATCGCAGCGGAGGTTGGATACTCGGAAACTGCTTTCGCCGCTTCGACCGGAACTGGCTGGCGAGTCCGCTATTTCTCGCCGGAGTCCGAAGTTCCATTCTGCGGTCATGCAACGATTGCGCTGGGTGCGGCCCTCGCCCTCAGGCATGGCGACGGTGTGTTCGCCTTGGCCCTCAATCACGCGGACATCACAGTCGAAGGCCGCCGAAATGGGAGCGTCATTGCCGTTGCGCTGCAGTCTCCGCCCACCCGCAGCTTGCCGGCGCCGGTTCCACTCGTGTCCGCCGTCCTCGCCTTGTTCGGCTATACGCATGACGATCTTGACACCCGCATTCCGCCTGCGCTTGTTCATGGCGGCGCTGACCATCTGGTCCTGGCCCTGAAAACCCGTGAAGCACTCGCCTCGATGAAGTACGACTTGAATGCCGGCCGCAGCCTGATGAAGCGGGAGGGGCTGGTCACCATCATCCTGGCCCATGCTGAGACTGCGCAGTTGTTCCACACACGCAACCCGTTCGCGTTCGGCGGCGTCTACGAAGATCCCGCCACTGGCGCTGCGACGGCCGCTTTTGCTGGTTACCTGCGCGACATCGCGTGGCCCCACGCAGGCGCCATTGATGTCATACAGGGTGAAGAAATGGGCATGCGCTCACGCCTGCGGGCCGACATCCCAGCATCGCCTGGCAGCTCCATCCGCGTCTCCGGCACTGCACGGATCATGTAATCTTGAATGGACAAGGGCCACTCGACCATGCCATCAGAACCATCCGCCTTCACTGTGCGCTTTGTGCGAGTCACGAGCGCCGCCGCATCATTTCCCTCGCCCCATGAACATCGAAGTCGACGACCTCTCCCGTCCCGCGATCCATGCCCTGCTCAATGAGCACCTGCAAAGCATGTATGCGTTGTCTCCGCCCGGGAGCGTTCACGCACTGAATCTGGAAAAACTTCGCGGGCCGGCAATCACCTTCTGGTCGGCCTGGGAAGGCTCGGTCCTGCTGGGCTGTGGAGCCCTCAAGGAACTGGACGGGAGGCATGGCGAAATCAAATCCATGCGCACTCCCAACGCACTTCGCCGTCACGGCGCCGGACGGGCCATCCTGGGGCATATCGTGACCGTCGCGCGGTCGCGTGCCTATGAGCGGCTCAGTCTTGAAACCGGCTCCATGGAAGCATTCAAGCCCGCGCAAAGGCTGTACGAGAGTTTCGGTTTCACGTTCTGCGGACCGTTCGCTGGGTATGCCGAAGACCCGAACAGTGTGTTCATGACAATCCGTCTTTAGCAGGAAGAATGCGGTCCTTGCGCACGAGCGAGAATGCGGACTGATGAACCGCACATGGAGGCTCGCATGACGACCACCGGCTTTACCGTCAGCCACGCCAGGGACGCCACGTTCGAACGCGGGCTGCGGGCGTTCTTCGACTACCGCGACCTCGGCATCAACCAGGCGACCGGCGGCAAGGTCGTGGCCTATCTGATCCGCGCCGTGCCGGG
>JANXVP010000119.1 GCA_025351615.1 Ramlibacter sp.
CCGTACTTCAGGCGCACTCGGTTGCCGGGGTACAGGCGGTTGTAGCCTTTGGGCGGCACTTCTTCGTAATCCGTTTTCTCGATCCACAGCTCTTTGCCGAACATGAACTCGCGCCGGCCCAGCTCCGGCAGGTGCGGATGCACGGGGGCGCTGCAGGGGTCGAGCTTGTCGTCGGCACCCATCACGGCGCCCCAGTTGGTGATCACCAGCTTCACCGGGTCCAGCACTGCCATCGCGCGCGGCGCCTTCGGGTCCAGGTCGTCGCGCAAACAGCCTTCCAGCGTCCCGTAATCGATCCAGCTGTCGCTCTTGGTGACGCCGATGCGCTCGGCGAACAGGCGCAGGCTTTCGGGCGTGTAGCCGCGCCGACGCAGGCCGACGATGGTGGGCATTCGCGGGTCGTCCCATGCGCTCACATGGTTCTCGTCCACCAGCTGCTTCAGCTTGCGCTTGCTGGTGATCACATAGGTCAGGTTGAGCCGCGCGAATTCGTATTGGCGTGGATGCGGCTGGTTGGTCAGGCCGCCTTCCCCGAGCCGGTCCAGCAGCCAGTCGTAGAACGGCCGCTGGTCCTCGAACTCCAGCGTGCACAGGCTGTGCGTGATGTTCTCCAGCGCGTCCTCGATCGGGTGCGCGTACGTGTACATCGGATAGATGCACCACTTGTCGCCGGTGCGGTGGTGCGTCGCCCGCCGAATCCGGTAGATGGCGGGGTCGCGCATGTTGATGTTGGGGCTGGCCATGTCGATCTTCGCGCGCAACACGGCGGCGCCGTCGGCCAGCTTGCCGTCGCGCATTTCGCGGAAGCGCGTCAGGTTCTCGTCGATGCTGCGGCTTCTGAACGGGCTGTCGGTGCCGGCGTGGCCGAAGTCGCCGCGGTTGTGCCGCATGTCTTCGGCCGACTGCTCGTCGACATAGGCCAGCCCTGCTTCGACCAGGTATTCGGCTGCGCGGTACATGAAATCGAAGTAATCGCTCGCGTGATACAGGTGCTCGGTGCCGTTCGCCTCCCAGCCGAAGCCCAGCCACTTCACCGCATCCAGGATGCTGTCGACGTATTCCTGGTCTTCCTTCTCCGGATTGGTATCGTCGAAGCGCATGTGGCAGACGCCGCCGTAGTCGCGCGCCAGGCCGAAGTTCAGGCAGATGCTCTTGGCGTGGCCGACGTGCAGGTAGCCGTTGGGCTCGGGCGGAAAGCGGGTGCGGATCGTTGCCGGGTCCGGTCCACCGGTTTTTTGATGCGCAGCATCACCAGGCTCGCCGGCCCATTGCCGCTGGGCATAGGTGCCGTGCTCCATGTCCTTCTCGATCACCTGGCGCAGGAAATTGCTTTGTTTGGGCGGCTCTTTGTCAGATGCAGAAGTCATATTGAGCTCATTCTAGGGTTTGTCCCAGCAGAGACTCGAATGTCTGACGTTGCGCATCGACAGGCGCAGGATCGAGAAGGATTTCACGGTCCTTTGCGAATCCTTTACCCACGGTTTACTTCTGGCAACGGCTTTGACGGTGCAGCCGGTATTCAAACCAGGGGGTCAATGCGTTAATAGTTCAAGGGCTGACGTTTGGCCCGTCTGAGGAGTTCGAAATGAGAATCACCCGTTCTGCCTTTGTGAAGGCCGCAGCTGTAGCGAGTGTCGCTCTGGCCGCGTTGGGTACCGCGACCGTTGCCCAGGCCCGTAGCGATGTGTTCTTTTCCATTGGCGCAAATCTCGCTCCGGGCGTGAATCTGGGCGTCTCCAACGCCCCGTATTATCCGCAGCCCGTTTACGTGCAGCGACCGGTTTACGTGCAGCCGCAGTCGTATTACTACCAGCCCGCGCCGGTCTATTACGAACCCGAACCGGTTTACGTGCAGCCGCAGTCGTACTACTACCAGCCCGCGCCGGTCTACGTCAGTCCGCCTGTTTACGGGGTGACATATGTGCGGCCGGGGTGGCGCCATAACCAGTGGGGCAACCACGGCCACGATGCCGGTTACCGTGGCGACTGGGGCCGCGGCTACCGTTAACTGATTTCTCCGTTTTCCAAGGTTAGCCCCGCTCGCATTGCAGCGGGGCTTTTTTCATTGGGGCCCGGTCAAGGAGGAAGGGGATCAGTGCCTGCGGGTTCGGCCTCTGGTTCCGCCTCCAGCGCAATACGCGCCGCCAAGGCATCTGCCTGGCGGCGGGCCGAGGCATCGAGGGTGCGAGCGAGTGGTGGACGCACACTTGCCAATCCTTCCCCGCTATGCCTGTCGCCGGGATCTATGTCTTTGGCCGGGCCGTCGGTTACGGCCTTGGATGGATCGCTGGTCACGCAGATCCTTTAATTCGTTATGGATTTCAGTCTCGGCTACTCCGGCCACAAGGCGTGACGGCAGTCCGCTTGTGAGTTGGTAGTCATCGACCTACACCCATCAAAAAGAAGCCCCCAGTCCGTGGGGCCTGGGGGCAATAGGCCGGTCGCGGGACGGAGGGCCGGACCAGCTCACCCCGGAGGAGGAGACTCAGAAGAGTTGGGGTGATTTGGGGTGATAGCGTCGTCTGGCGGGTGTTCAGGCCACGCTAATCGTTCAATACATCCCTGCGATCAACAGAGCCGTTCCCAACGCCATTGCCAAAGTGTAGGCAGCCGCATACCCGACGAGACGCAGGGTATGTGGGGTGTTGGACGCAAGCCGATACAGGACCATGCAGCAAGTAGACAGTCCGGCCCGCGGCCTGTTTGTAAGACTTCACCCTCACCCCATGCCAGATTTCAGCCATTCGTGGGGGGCTGTCCCCGGAGCTCACATCGCCTTGAACAGATGCGCGTACAGCCGGCTGACGGGCAGTTTCTCTTTTCGGCCGCGCAGCTGAAGGTGCAACTTGCCGGCTTCGTCGCGGGTCACGCTGTCGATCGCGGCCGCGCGGACCACCATGCCGCGGTGGATCTGCCAGAAGTCCTTCGCATCGAGCTGCGGCAGCAGTTCCCGCAGTGGCGTGCGGATCAGGTACTCGTGGTCCGCGGTCAGCACCCGGACATACCGGTCGGCCGCTTCGAGGTAGAGCACCTCACCGACCGGAACCATGCGGATGCTGGCGCCGACGCTGGCCTGGATCACCATCAACGTCCTGTCCGGAGCGTTGGCCGGTCCCGGTTTGGTCGCAGGGTCCACAGACGCTGGTCCCGAGACCTTCAGCGCCAGCAGGCTGCGCAACTGGTCCAGTGTCGCCTCGAAATGGTTGCCGCCGAGGGAGCGCTGTGCCAGCAGCGCCTGCAGCTTCGCGACTGTCTTTTGCAGCCGCGCCGGCTGGACCGGCTTGACGATGTAATCGATCGCCTGCGCCTCGAAGGCCTGCACCGCGTACTGGTCGTAGGCGGTGACGAACACCAGCGCCGGGAAAGGCCTGTCGCCCACCCATTCGTCGGCGAGTTCCACCGCCGCCTCCAGTCCGCTCTGCCCCGGCATGCGGATATCGAAGAACAGCACATCGGGCAGCAGTGCCAGCGCCTGGGTGACAGCCGAATTGCCGTCTGCCACCGTGGCGGCGATCTGCAGCTGCGGCCAGGCGCTCGCCAGCTCCTGCCGCAATGCCATTGCCAGCAGCGGCTCGTCTTCGGCGATCAGGGCGAGTGGCGGCGTTGCAGTCATGTATGGGTCGGAAGTCGCGCGGTAGCGGATGCGCCCCGGCCGTCTTCCGCGGAAAAATCGAGTGCGGCGGCAGTCCCGTACAGGGTCGCCAGCCGCTCGCGCACCTGGGTCAGGCCGAAACCCTTGCCGGTGCCGGACGCTGTGGCGGTGCCGACTCCCGTGTCCGCGACCTGCAGCACCAGCGTGTCGCCGTCGCGGCGGGCAGTGACGGCGACACGGCCGCCTTCGACCTTGGGCTCCAGGCCGTGCTCGATGCTGTTCTCGACCAGGGGTTGCAGCAGCAGCGTGGGTACCGGCAGCTGCGCCAGTTCCGCCGGCAGGTCGAGCGTGTACGCAAGCCGCGGCCCCATGCGAATGGCCATCAGCTCGAGGTAGTCGCGCAGCCGGTCGAATTCAGCTTGAAGTGTGTGGGTGGTGGCGCGCGATGCGCCCAGCGTAGCGCGCAGATACGCGATCATGTGATCGAGCATCTGCTGCGCGCGTGCCGCGTCGCTGCCGATCAGCACCCGCAGGTTGGCCAGCGTGTTGAACAGCATGTGCGGCTCGAGCTGGCTTTCCAGCAGCTTCAGCTGCGCTTCGCTGGCGTGCCTGCGGGCCTCGCGCATTTTGCGTTCGAGGTAAGCGCTTTTGTTGGCGGTGTAGAAGTAATAGGTGCCGGTGATTCCGGCCAGAGCGGTGATGAGCATGGACGTGCGCTGCTCGCCGGGGGCCTTGCCGGCGCCGGGTGGGTACCAGCCGTAATAGACACAGAGCCGGTCGGCGATGGCAACGCCCAGCAGGTAGCCCGCCACGATGCCGCCCAGGACCAGGACGACACCGGCCAGCCCCGTTGGCCAGCCGGTCTCGGCGCTGGACGGAAACCAGTCGCGCCCGAGGTCGATGATGGTCCAGGTGATGGTGCCGATGAACAGCGAATAGACGACAGGCGGACCGTAGGGCCGATCGGGGATGAAGGCGTATTGGATCGTTGCGATCGCCAGGCAAAACGCCAGCACCTGCAGCAGGTGACGCAGTTTTGCGACCCAGTCGATCGTCATGCCTGCTTCAGGGCAAGTCGCGCTCGCGCCGCAGCTTTTCGCGCTCTTTCTGCACCATCCGCTCGCGCAGGCCGCTGCCGCTTCCAAGCACGAACACCGCCACGCCGTGCAACGCCAGGCCCAGGCCCCATCCGAGCAGCGGGGCCAGCGACCAGCGCCGCGAGCCGAACCCGTAGAGCGACACCGAGAACAGGAACAGATTGACCAGGACGTACACCGCGGCGTGCGCGTACCAGCCCAGCTTGGCGCCGGCGCGCTTGCGGGCGAGATGGTCGATTTCTTCAGGCGAGAGGGACTGCGGGGTCATGAGAGGGTCATTCTAGGGGAGCAAGTTCTGGCGAAAGAAGCCGACGATGCTGGCCTGCGCCGCCGGCACCTGGGCGCGGTCGAAGCCGGGCGGGTCGGCCAGCAGGTCGGCCGCAATGCCCGAGAGCTTCTCGCGCGGTGGTGGCGGCGACATCAACGAGCCATGACCGGCGCCTGGGAGGTCGGCCACCAGCACGCAGGTCATGCATGCTTGCAGCACGGCGCCACTGTGGAAGCGGGGGATCAGCCATCTGTCCTGGCCGGCCTGCACGATCCCCAGCGGCACCCGGGGCTGCGCCAGCGACTGCAGGTCGAAGTCGACCGCGTATGGCACCTCGGCCACCACGGCCCGCACGCGTGGCTCGTCATGGCTGTACCACGCGGTGTCGTCCAGCTTGTAGCGGATCACGCGAATCGCCACGGCCTTCTTCAGGCCATCGAGAAAGTTGCCGCGCAGTTGCGTCGCCAATCCGACGCAGCTCGAAAAGTCTTCCTCGAGATACTTCTCGCAGTGCTGGCGCAGCGCCGAGGGCGACCAGCGACCGCCGGCCATGGAGAGCGCCGTGTGGCCGCCGGCGGACATGCCGTACATGCCGACCCGGTCCGGCTGGACCAGCGGCCCGAAGCGCGCGTCGTGCAGCACGGCGTCGATCGCACGCGACACTTCTTGCGGCCGCCGCCTCCAGCTCACCGGGCCGGCATCGCTCATGCTCCTGAAGTTGTCGCCAAGGTGCTCCGGGAAGGCGACAACGAAACCGGCGGCCACCAGTTTTTTCGCCAGATCGCTGTGAACCCACGGTGCGCCGCCAGAGCCGTGCGACATGACGACCAGCCGGCCGTTGCCGCGCATCGGCGCACCGCCGGGCGCCAGTTGCAGGGCATACGGTCCGCGCTGAAGCGGCTGGTCCGGCGCGCTCGATGGATAGAAGACGGTGACCGGCCCATCGCCGTCCAGGCCCGGCAATTCCGTCAGGCCAACGCCGGCTTGCGCCAGGACAGCCGCCAGCGAAAGCAGGACCACGATCAGGTAGCGTTTCATTGGGGCTCCTTTGCAGTTACCAGGCGTCGCGCTGCAGCTTCAGGCGCTCGCGCTCCTGTTGCACGAGACGCTCGTGCAGCCCGCCACCACCGGCTGCGATGAAGACGACGATGCCGTGGATGGCCAGGCCGAGGCCCCATCCGAATGCGGGGTAGATCGCCCAGTTGCGGCCGTTGGAAAGCGACAGCACGGCCAGCAGCAGGTTGACGGCGATGTAGACGGTGGCGTGGATGTACCAGCCCATCTTGGCGCCTGCGCGGCGGCGGGCCCGCCGCTCGATGTTGGCGTCGGTGTCGGTGGTGATCGCGTTGTTCATGGTGTCGCCTTTCAGGCAATGACGGTGGAAGAGCCGCTCGCGGACGGGCGCACAGCCAGCCACCAGAGCCGGGCCGCGCGGCCCATGAAGATGCCGCTGAAGGCGCCGTAGAGGGCGGCCACGACCAGCGTGTACTGGCTGTCCTGCGCCAGCGACGGCTGCATCGCAAGGTCGACGCCGACCACGTACTTGGTCAGGAAGATGCCGGCGATCAGGGCCAGCGGCACCCAGCTGCCGGGCATCGCGAAGCGGCGGCTGGCAGCGTCGTACCGGGTGCCGGCAGGGGCTGTCAGCAATGCGCAAGCTGCCAGAGTGACAGCGGCGGCCGCAACCCAGGCCAGCAGCACGCTGGCGAAGTGCTGCGAGTTGCCGAACACGCTCACGGTGCCCCAAAGCGAGTAGGCGGTCATCGTCGCCGGCATGACGGTGACGCGCCGCAGGCCGACATTCCGGGCTCGCAGCTGGCTGAAGCCTAGCGCGAGCAAGGCGGCGAGCAGGCCCCATACCCAGACGGGCGTGTGGGAGACGATGGAGCCGAGCATTTGCGGCTGCTGGGCGATCAGCTGGAACAGCATGGTTGTTTCTCCGTGGGGTTGATAGCGACGAAGCAGGATCAGGCGAGGCCGAACTGCGACCAGAGCAGGTGGCCGAGATAGCGCTGTGGCAGCAGGGTGAACGCTCCGGCGACGAGGCACGCGCCGATATACAGCCGCTGCATGACCCGGCGATGGCCAGCGATGTTGCCCTTGGCCAGGTACCAGAAGGCGCCCGCGATGCCGATCAGGGTGACCGGGATCAGCAGGTGGATCGGCGTGAAGCCGTTCAGGTTGGGCAGGTCACGGTCGCGGATGAACAGGGCCGAGACGGCGGTCACGATCATCAGCGTGACCCAGGCGTAGCCGAAGACGCGATGCACGCGCGGCCGCTGGGCCCGGCCCTTGCGCGCCCACAGCGCGACCGGACCAGTGGCGACCGCACCGATGGCGGCGGTCATGTGGACGGCGATGATGGGCGTGAGTTGCATGGCGGGTCTCCGGCGGGCTGGGGATGGCGTAATGTGCCGCCCAGGCCGCGCTGGCGCCACGGCGTTGGGACGAAATGCCGGAAAGGTGGGGTGAAATGCGGCCGGGCGGGGGTCAGATCACCGGCCGCTGGCGCGTGGCGGGGAGCTCGCAAGCCGGGGCGGCAGCGATAATGCGCGACTTTCAAGGAGAGCGCGTGGACGTCGTACTGCTGGTCAAGGCCGCCATCAAGGGCGTGGTCGAAGGGCTGACCGAATTTCTTCCGGTGTCGAGCACCGGCCACCTCATCCTCGCGGGGGCGTTGCTGGGCTTCGACGATGAGAAAGCCAAGGTTTTCGACATCGCGATCCAGACCGGCGCCATCCTGGCGGTGATCATCGTGTACTGGCAGAAGATCCGCGAAACGCTGGTCGCGCTGCCGACGCAGCAGCAGGCACGCCGTTTTGCGCT
>JANXVP010000144.1 GCA_025351615.1 Ramlibacter sp.
TTGCGCGTCATGATCTGGCCGACCACTTCGGGCCGGTCGGTGTGGGTGGCTCCGCTCAGGCGCATCAGGGCCCGCAGCCGCTGGCCGATGCCCTCATGCTGGCCGAGGTCTGACGCTGCGCATGAAGTCCGCCATCGTGACGATGCCGACGATGCGCTCGGCCCCGTCGGTCACCGGCAGCGCCTTGGTCTTGCGCGTGCGCATCAGCTCGCAGGCATCGCTCAGCGGCGTGCCGAACTGCACCGCCGCGGGCTTCGGATCCTTCGGCCAATCCTTCACCTTGCCGGCGAAATCCGGCCGCGGCTGGTGCGTGAAGTACTGCGCAACGTCGACCGCCTCCTGGTCGGAGAATCCCCCTGCCCCAGCGGGAACTTCTCGTGAGAGCCGATGGGCATGTTGCGCTTGACGAAGGCCGCCGCCGTGTACGTGCGAGCCATGCCGGCACCGATATTGAATGACTTGTCGCCCCACAACGGCGGGTAGACGAAGCGGCCATCCGCCGTGGTCAAGCCTTCACCATCCTTGCCGTGGCACACCGCGCACTGTGTCTTGCAGACGGCCGCGCGATGTTGGAAGCCGTTGGGTGACGCCCAGCCATGAGGGCCTGGCAATTCGAAGCGCGGATCAGAACGTCACTGGTGTATTGACCCAGAGGATCCTGGCGACCGATTCACCCGCATTGCGATACCCGTGCGGTACCTGGCTCGCGAAGGTGAACGCGTCGCCCGCGTGGATCAGGTATCGGTCGTCACCGAGCGCGAGTTCCAGCGTCCCCTCCAGCACATAGCCGACTTCCTCGCCGACGTGCACGATCTGGCCATCGCTGCCCTCTCCCGGCTGGACGATATGAATATTGGCCTGCAGCATCCCCCCGCGCTTGGGCAGGACGATCCTCTCCAGGGAAATTCCTCCTGCCACGATCACCGGGCGCTCGTTCTGACGCAGCACGGGACCTTCCGACGGCGCCTCTTCCGAGGTCAGGGTGGCGATATTGGTTGCAAGCGCGACGGCGATCCGGTGCAGCATGGCCAGCGAGGGCGTGGCCTGCCCGTTTTCGATCTTGGAGACCAGGCTTTCCGAACACTGCGCCTTCTGCGCCACCTGAGTGAGGGTGAGTCCGGCGACCCGGCGCGCATGCCTGATCCGGATCCCCAGCATCGAACGCTGCTTTCCCGCGGTGTCCATGGCAGGCACGACAGGCGCGGCTGGCACGGGGCTGGCCTTTCCCACGTCAGGCATTGGCCAACGCCGTGACGGCATAGGCCAGTGCCTGCGCACCGAGCAACAGCTCGTGAGGTGCAGTCTCTTCCGCCGCGTTATGGCTCACCCCGCCCTTGCTGGGCACAAAGATCATGGCGGTCGGACAGTGTTCCGCCAAATACATGGCGTCATGAAACGCGCCGGACGTCAGCGCAACCGGAGGCGGCTGCGACGCCTGGCGACAGGCGCGTTCGCAGGCCTGTCCGACCAGCGCCAGCATCTCCGCAGGAAAGCGCGTCGGCGGCCTCGAGAAGAAACATTCGAGCTCGACGCGGCCAGGCCAGGCATGGCTCTTGACGATTTCTCCCAGGGCCGCGTCGAACCGTTCAAGCACCCGCTCGTCAACGCAGCGCACGTCGATCGTGAACTCCACCTCGCCGGGGATCGTGTTGACGGAATTGGGGCCGACCAGCCAGCGCCCGAGCGTCAACCGCAGCTGGCTGGCCGCGGCTTGCGCCGCGTGCGCGTACAGGCGATGCGCCACGTCGACCGCCGCAGCCATCGCATCGGCGCGCACGTCCATCGGCGTCGTGCCGGCATGGGCAGCCATTCCCGTCAGCGTGACGCGGTACCAGCGCACACTCTGGATGCCGGCCACGATGCCCAGCGGCACCCGCGCCGCTTCCAGCACCGGTCCCTGCTCGATGTGAAGTTCCACGCAGCTCGACATAGGCCGGCGCAGCGCGCGCCGCGGCACCTCCGGGATCGCCTGCAGGGCGCGGTCAAGCGCCGCGCCGAAGGTCACGCCGTCGCCATCGGTCACCTTGCGGTAGTCCGGCAGGCGTCCCGGATCGACAAAGGCGCTGGACCCCATGGCTCCTGGACCGAAGCGGCTGCCTTCCTCGTTGGTCCAGGCGACAACCTCGATCGGACGCAGCGTTTCGATGCCGGCGTCGTTCAACGCAGCGAGCACCTCCAGGCCCGCCAGGACGCCGTAGGCGCCATCGAGCTTGCCGCCGACGGGCTGGGTGTCGGCGTGGCTGCCGGTCAGCACCGGCGGCAGATCCGTCTTGCCAGGACGGCGAAAGAACAGGTTGGCGCAGTCGTCGACCTCCACCACGCAGCCGAGCGCGCCGGCCCGGTCGATGAGATAACGGCGCGCCTGCAGGTCGATGTCGGTCAGGGTCTGGCGCGACACGCCGCCGTCGTCGCGTCCGCCGAAGCGTGCGAGTTCGGCGATCGCCGCCTGCAGGCGGTCGCCCTGCACATGGTCCTGCGCCGCTTCGGCCGCAGCCCGCGATTCGGGCTGCGCCTGTGTCGTCGTGTTCATGGATGCGTCCTCAGGTCAGGCTGCGTTCGAGCAATTGCGCGGCAGCCAGGGCGCGCGCATCGGCCCAGAGCGGCCCGACCAGGGTCACACCCACCGGCATGCCGTTCGCGCCCGTGCCCACCGGCACATGCACGCAGGGTGCGCCCAGCAGCGTCCACATCCGGTTGAAGAGCGGATCTCCGGTCGCTTCCAGCCCCTGCGGAGCCTCGCCGCCGGCGCTGGGCGCCAGCAGAACATCGACCGACTGGAACAGGGCGTCCAGTTCGATCCGGGCGACCGCGGCCTGCCGCTGTGCGGCGGCAAAGCCCGCCCCGTCGATCGTCAGGCCGCTGGCCAGGAACTGGGCGAAGGCCAGGCTGAGCCCATCGGCATGGAGCCGCCGCTCAGGCGCGAACGCAGCAGCAGCCTCATGCCCCATCACGGCGATCTGCGCTGGCGTCAGGCCGTCCCATGACGCGGGCAGGCTGGTGTCGCTCACCACTGCCCCGGCCTGTTCGAGCGCGCGGGCCGCCTCGTCGAAAGCCCGGCGGGCATCGGCCGACGCGCGGTCCCAGTGCGGCGTCCGGCACAGCCCGATGCGAAGGGGAGACGCGGACCGGGCAGGCAGCAGGTCGATCCTGGCCAGCGTCCCGATGAAGAAGGCCGCGTCGTCGACCGAGCGGGCCAGCACGCCCAGCGTGTCGAGGCTGGGAGAGAGCGGCTTCACGCCCGCCAGCGGCAGGGTCCCGTGGGTGGGCTTGTAGCCGACCACTCCGCAATAGGCGGCCGGACGGATGATCGACCCTGCCGTTTGCGTCCCGAACGCCACCGGCACCATGCCTGCCGCCACCGCCGCCGCCGAGCCGCTGGACGAACCGCCCGGGGTGCGCGGTGCATCGGCGGGAGCGCGCGGATTGCGCGTCACGCCCGGTTTGAAGGTGGCGAACTCGGTCGTCACGGTCTTGCCCATGATCACAGCCCCTGCGTCGCGGCAGGCTGCCACGCAGGCGGCATCGGAGACCGGCCGGTGGCCTTCATAGATCGGCGAGCCGTAGCCGGTCGGCATGTCGACCGTATCGATCAGGTCCTTGACCCCGATCGGGAGGCCTTGCAGTGCGCCGCCCGGACCTCGCCTGTCAAGCTCGCGCGCGGACGCGAGGACCAGGTCGGGATCGAAAAATTGCCAGGCCCGGACCCTGGGCTCGGCTGACAGGATGTGGTCGGCATAGGCGCGCGCCACGGCTTCCACCGTCAGCGCCCGGCTCGAAACCCCCGCCACGATGGCCCGCGCGGACAGATTGAGGATGTCGCTCATTGCGCTGCTCACCCGAAGTAGGCTGAACGCACTTCGTCGTTCTCGGACAGGGCTTGCGCCGTTCCCTGGGCGACCACCCTGCCCTGCGACAGCACATAGCCGTGGTGGGAAATCGCCAGCGTCTGGCGCGCGTTCTGCTCGACCAGCAGCACCGTGATGCCGAGCGCATTGATCTGCTTGATCACCTGGAAATTCTCCTTCACGTACAGCGGGGACAGACCGAGCGAAGGCTCGTCGATCACCAGCAGCTTGGGTTCGGCCATCAGGCCGCGGCCGATCGACACCATGGCCTGCTCGCCGCCGGACATGGTCCCCGTCAGCTGTGCGGCCCGCTCCTTCAGGCGCGGGAAGATCTCGTAGACCCGCTCGAGCCGGCTGCGGATGCGGCCGCTGTCCGACTCCAGGAAGGCGCCGAGCGCCAGGTTCTCGGCCACCGTCATGCGCGGAAACACCTTGCGGCCTTCCGGGATGCAGGCAATGCCGCTGCCGATGATCCGGTGCGTCTTTTCGCCAGCGAGATTGCGCCCATCCCACCAGATCTCGCCCTGCCGCGGCGGCGTGAGGCCGAGAATGGCGCGGATCAGCGTGGTCTTGCCTGCGCCGTTGGCGCCGAGAATGCAGGTGATCTCGCCCGGCTCGACATCGATGGTGACGTCGTGCAGCACATCGACCTTGTCGTAGCCGGTGGTCACGCCCTTGACGCTCAGGCGGCTCATTCCGGTTCTCCCAGGTAGGCCGTCTGCACGTTGCTGTCGGCGGTGATTTCGGCGTAGGAGCCTTCCGCGATCTTCTTGCCGTAGTTCAGCACGACGCAGCGTTGCGTCACCCGCTCGATCACGTTCATTCCGTGCTCGATCAGCACCACGGACAGGTTGTTCATCTTCGCGCGCACCTGCAGGATGTCCTGCATCAGTTCGTCGGTCTCGTCGTGCGTCATGCCGGCGGAGGGCTCGTCGAGCAGCAGCAGCCTGGGCTCGCTCATGAGCGCGCGGCAGACTTCGATGCGCCGGCGGTCGATCATCGTGAAGGTCTCGACCGGCTCGAACAGGCGGCCGACCAGCGGCGGGCTGAAGATGTTCAGCAGCGCCTCGACCTTGCCGACATAGGCTTCGTACTCGGCGCGAAAAGCCTTGCGCCGCAGCAGGTTGAAGACCAGGCCATGGCGCATGTGCTGGTAGTCGCCGATCACGATGTTGTCGAAGACCGTCAGGGACAGCGACAGCCTGGAGCGCTGGAAGGTGCGCGCCACGCCGCTGCGGTAGATCTCCTGCGGGGTCTTGCCGATGACGTCCGTGCCCTGGTAGACGATGCGGCCGCCGGATGCCTTGTAAAGCCCGGTCAGCACATTGAAGAAGGTGGTCTTGCCCGAGCCGTTGGGCCCGAGCAACCCGAGGATTTCGCCTTCGCGCACCGACATGGTGAGGGCGTCCAGCGCCGTGAGGCCGCCGAAGCGCATCGTGAGGTTCTCCACCTCGATCAGCGATGGCCGGGTCATTGCGCACGCCCGCGGCGGAAGAACAGGCGCGTCTTGCGCGGCAGCAGGCCCTGGGGCCGGAACAGCAGGATCACGATCACGAGCGAGGCAAACAGCAGGAAGCGGTATTCCTGGATGAACTGCAGCTTCTCGGGCAGCACCAGGACGATGACCGCTGCCGGGATCAACCCCACGATGTTGCCCAGGCCACCGAGGATCACGATCGACAGCATCAGCAGCGAATCGGCGAAGGTGAAGTTGTTCGGAGCGACGAAGCCCGAGACCATGCCGTACAGGCTGCCGGCGATGCCCGCGAAGAAGTTGCCCATCGTGAACGCGATCACCTTCCAGCGCGCGATGTGCAGGCCGAAGGTGGCCGCGGCGGTCTCGTCGGTGCGCACCACGTCCATGCTCAGGCCCACCCAGGAACGCTCCAGGGCGCCGACCAGCGCATACACGCCCGCGAACATGGCCAGGCTCAGCACGGCGTAGGCGACGTAGAACGACAGCTCGACGCCCGGCACGGCGATGCCATCGTTCAGCACAAAGCCGAACAGCTTCATGCCGGGGACCTGCAGCCCCTGAGGACCTCCGAGCAGGTCGTTGACCTCGATGAAGGTCTTGAACAGGATCCCGAAGGCGATCGTGACCAGCGCCGCGTAATGGCCGCGCGTGCGCAGCACCGGCAGGATCAGCAGCGAGCCGATGGCTGCCGCGACCAGGCCCGAGATCACGATGACCACCAGATGCGGAACCGCGGTATGCGTCGACAGAACGGCGGTGGCATAGCTGCCGATGCCGAAGAAGGCTGCGCCGGCGAAGTTGGCCACTCCCGAATAGCCGAACTGCACCGTGAGCCCGAGACAGGCAGTCGAATACAGCAGCACCGCGCACAGCATCAGCAGGATGAAATGCTGGTCGCGAAATGCAGCAATCAGGGCCAGGCCGCCGACGATCGCCAGACTCCGCGACAGCCCCGGGCGGCCGGCTGCCGCATGTTCAAGCTTCTGCGTGACGCCCATGCGGCGGCTCAGGATGACGAAGACGCCGGCCGCGACCAGCAGGACAGCCACGCCCAGCTGCGACTCCGCATGCAGGAACAGCCACATGTAAACCGTCAGGACCAGGGCCGCAGCCAGCAGGACCGCCACGTCCGGACCCGGCCTGGGTTTTTCTGTGTTGCTCATGGTGCTAGACGCGTTCGCTCGATTTTTCGGCGATCAGGCCGGTCGGTTTCCAGGCCATCAGGATGATGACGGCGGCGAACGCGAAGACGTCCTTGTAGGCGCTCGGGATGTCCGGGATCAGCGCCGGCAGCATCGCGCTGCCCAGCACCTGGAGCGCGGCGAACAGGAAACCGCCGATGATGGCGCCGTACATGTTGCCCAGCCCGCCGAGGATGGCGGCGGCGAAGCCGATCACTCCCAGCAGCAGGCCGACGTTGAAGTTGACCTCGTTGTAGTACAGGCCATTCATCACAC
>JANXVP010000160.1 GCA_025351615.1 Ramlibacter sp.
CCAAACCAGAGTTGCGCATGCACCACCATCAGCAGCGCGATCAGCAGGGCGGGGACAACGCGGTGGGCCATCGGGGGGCAGGGTGGGCCGCGAGCGGATCAGCGCAGGCTGTAAAAGGCCGAGCGGCCCGGGTAGGTGGCGATGTCACCCAGGTCTTCCTCGATCCGCAGCAGCTGGTTGTATTTGGCCGTGCGGTCGCTGCGGCTGAGGGAGCCGGTCTTGATCTGGCCGGCGTTGCTGCCGACGGCAATGTCGGCGATGGTGCTGTCTTCGGTTTCGCCGGAGCGGTGGCTGATGACGGCCGTGTAGCCCGCCCGCTTGGCCATCTCGATTGCGGCGAAGGTTTCGGTCAGCGTGCCGATCTGGTTGATCTTGATCAGGATCGAGTTGGCGATCTTCTTCTCGATCCCTTCCTTCAGGATCTTCGTGTTGGTCACGAACAGGTCGTCGCCGACCAGCTGCACCTGCTTGCCCAGGCGCTCGGTCAGGGTCTTCCAGCCGTCCCAGTCGCCCTCGGCCATGCCGTCCTCGATGCTGATGATGGGGTACTTGCCGACCCAGTCCGCCAGGATGTTGGTCCACTCGCCGGCGTCCAGCGACAAGCCCTCGGCTTCCAGGCCGTACTTGCCCTGCCTGTAGAACTCGCTGGCGGCGCAGTCCAGGCCGAGCGCGATCTGCTCGCCCGGACGGTAGCCGGCTTTCTCGATCGCCTCCAGGATCATCTGGATCGCGGCTTCATGGTTGGCGACGCTCGGTGCGAAGCCGCCCTCATCGCCGACAGCGATGCTCATGCCCTTGTCGTTGATGATCTTCTTGAGCGCGTGGAACACTTCGGCGCCGTAGCGCACCGCCTCCCTGAAGCTCGGCGCGCCGACCGGGATGATCATCAGCTCCTGCAGGTCGAGGTTGTTGTTGGCGTGGGCGCCGCCGTTGACCACGTTCATCATCGGCACCGGCATCTGCATGCCGCCCATGCCTCCGAAATAGCGGTACAGGGGCAATCCGGATTCCTCGGCGGCGGCGCGGGCCACCGCCATCGACACGGCCAGCGTTGCATTGGCGCCGAGCCGGCTCTTGTTCTCCGTGCCGTCGAGGTCGATCAGGGTCTTGTCGAGAAAGGCTTGCTCCGACGCGTCCAGCCCAAGGACAGCTTCCGACATCTCGGTGTTGATGTGCCCCACGGCCTTGAGCACGCCCTTGCCGCCATAGCGGCTCATGTCGCCGTCGCGCAGCTCGATCGCCTCGCGCGATCCGGTGGAGGCGCCGGACGGCACGGCCGCCCGGCCCATGGTGCCCGATTCGAGCAGCACGTCGCATTCGACGGTGGGGTTGCCGCGCGAGTCCAGGATCTCGCGGCCGACGATGTCAACGATTGCGCTCAAGGTGAAAGCTCCGGTTAATACAAACGATATGCGTAGAGTTGCTTCAGGCCGATGCCAAGCCAGCCTTCGGGGGTACGGCCGGGCTTGGCCGCCTGGCGATTGATCTCGGTCTGGACACCGATCAGGCTGACGCCGTAGCGCGCCACATCGCCCGAAAAATGGCCGCCGTTGGCGTTCAGGTCGGTGATGGCGGAGAGCAGCTGGGCACGGGAAATCGTGAAAGCATACCAATGCCACGCCGACCAGGGCCGGGCCGTCGTGAGGTGGCTGACCTGGCCCGTCACCGGGTTGTCGAATGTCGACAGGTAGCGGCCTTTGCCGCGGTACACCGGATTGATGTAGGGCACGTCCAGGTCGAAGCCCCTGGCGTCCTTGCGCTCGGCCCCGGAAGGGAAGCCGGCGAGCAAAAGCGGTGGCTGCATCCAGAAGAAATGGCCGTCGCCGTCGTTGATGGCGACTTGCGCGGTCGCATAGCCGCGGGCGCCGGACTGCATCTTTGCCGTGGGAATCCTGAGACTGAACTCCATGCCGAAGCGGGAGCTGGCCGTCACCCAGGGTCGTGGCATCTGCCCGGCGCTCCAGGTCACGTTGGCCTGCATGTTGACGAAGCGGTGGGCCGGGTCGTCTGACAGCGGCGCGCAGTCGGTTTTCATCACCCAGCCCGAACTGCCCGCCGCCGGGCCCGGGCCGGCCTTGACCTGAAAGGCGCTGCACTCTTCCGGCCCGCGCTGCTTCTGATCGGCCGGTTCGATTGCGGACAGGCCGGCGTCGTCGCCGACAGACCAGCCGGGTGCCGCTGAAAAGGCCTGATACCCGTACTCACCGTGCACAAAGTGAAGCGTACCCAACGGGCGCGGCGTACCGGCCTGCAGGCTTTCCAGAGAAAACACGCGGCCGTCCAGGGACTCCAGTGGCTCCGGCTGGTAGAAGTATTCGATGCCCGACCAGCCCTGGCTTGCCGCCTGGGCGGCGGTGCCCGCCAGCAACGCCAGCGCCGCGGCCGCTGCCCTGGCCAGAAGCGATGCGACGCGCCGCAGTCGAGGGTGCGAGAGCACGCCTTTACACCCCCTCGACCAGCACCATGCGCACGACTGCGGTGCCTTCGCGCGCCTTGCGTGCCGCGCTGTACTCAGCCGACGCGTAGAACTTGCGCGCCTGGTCCGTCGAAGGGAATTTGAGCATCACCAGACGGCTGGGCGACCAGTCGCCTTCCAGCACATCGACCTGACCGCCGCGGATGCAGACTTCCGCCCCGTGGGTCTTCATCGCGATGGTGGAAAGCCGTTTGTACTCTTCGTACTGCTGCGGGTTCTTGACGTCCACGTTCGCGATCACATAAGCACTGGTCATGGTTGTCTTTCAGGCGTTGAAATTGTCTTCGAGATAGCCGCTTTTCTTGGTCACGCGGTCCAGCGCCAGCAGCGTTTCGAGCAGCGCCTTCATGTGCTTGAGCGGAACCGCGTTGGGCCCGTCGGACAGGGCCTTGGCGGGATCCGGATGGGTCTCCATGAACAGGCCGGCGATGCCGACCGCGACGGCAGCGCGCGCCAGCACCGGCACCATCTCGCGCTGGCCGCCTGAGCTCGTGCCCTGGCCGCCCGGCAACTGGACCGAGTGTGTGGCGTCGAACACGACAGGCGCGCCGGTCTCCCGCATGATCGCCAGCGAGCGCATGTCCGAGACCAGGTTGTTGTAGCCGAAGCTCGCGCCGCGTTCGCACGCCATGAAGCTGTCTTCGGGCAGGCCTTTTTCTTTCGCGGCGGCGCGGGCCTTGTCGATCACGTTTTTCATGTCGTGCGGCGCAAGGAACTGGCCCTTTTTGATATTCACGGGCCGTCCCGATTGCGCCACGGCACGGATGAAGTCGGTCTGCCGGCAAAGAAAGGCCGGGGTCTGCAGCACGTCGACGACCTTCGCCACCGGGGCGATCTCGCTTTCGCTGTGGACATCAGTGAGGATCGGCAGCTTCAGGTCCCGCTTCACCTTGCCCAGGATCTCCAGCCCTCGCGCCATGCCCGGGCCGCGAAAACTGGCGCCCGACGAGCGGTTGGCCTTGTCGTAACTGCTCTTGAAAATGAAGGGAATGCCGAGGCTGGCGGTGATCTCCTTGAGCGCACCGGCGGTATCCATCTGCAGCTGCTCGGACTCGACCACGCAGGGACCGGCAATTAGGAAGAACGGCCGGTCCAGGCCGATGTCGAAGCCGCAAAGCTTCATGCCACGGCTTTCAGCGGTTTGGCGCCGACGCTCGGCGTGTCGCTCTCTGCCCCGCGTGCGGCCTGGTGCTCCAGCGCCGCCTTGATGAACGAATTGAACAGCGGATGGCCGTCCCAGGGGGTCGACTTGAACTCGGGGTGGAACTGGACGCCCATGAACCACGGATGGACGTCCTGGGGCAATTCGACGATCTCCGTCAGATGCTCGCGCTGCGTCAGGGCAGAGATCACCAGCCCGGCCTTGCGCAGCTGGTCCAGGTAGTTGACGTTGGCTTCGTAGCGATGCCGATGGCGCTCTGTCACGACGTTTCCGTAAATCGTGTGGGCGAGCGAGCCGGGCGTGACGTCCGAGCTCTGCGCGCCGAGG